>NZ_RZPL01000265.1:0-7001 GCF_004022805.1 Mesorhizobium sp. M7A.F.Ca.CA.002.04.1.1
TCGCCAACCTGTCCGGCGTCGTCGGGCGGCTGGCCAACCGCCTGCAGCGCCGGCTGATGGCGCAGCAGAACCGCTCCTGGGACTTCGACCTGGAAGAGGGCTATCTCGACCCGGCACGGCTGGTGCGGGTCGTCATCGATCCGATGCAGCCGCTGTCGTTCAAGCAGGAGCGCGACACCAAGTTCCGCGACACGGTGGTGACGCTGGTGCTCGACAATTCCGGCTCGATGCGCGGCCGGCCGATCACGGTCGCCGCCACCTGCGCCGACATATTGGCGCGCACGCTGGAGCGCTGCGGCGTCTCGGTCGAGATCCTCGGCTTCACCACGCGGGCGTGGAAGGGCGGGCAGGCGCGCGAGAAATGGCTGAAGGACGGCAAGCCGCCGAATCCTGGCCGGCTCAACGATCTGCGCCACATCATCTACAAATCGGCCGACCATCCGTGGCGGCGGGCACGGCGCAATCTCGGCCTGATGATGCGCGAAGGCCTGCTCAAGGAAAATATCGACGGCGAGGCGCTGCTGTGGGCGCATAACCGGCTGATCGCCCGGCCCGAGCAGCGCAAGATCCTGATGATGATCTCGGACGGCGCGCCGGTCGACGATTCGACGCTGTCGGTCAATCCGGGCAATTATCTCGAACGCCATCTGCGCGCCGTCATCGAGCTGATCGAGACGCGTTCGCCTGTGGAACTCTTGGCCATCGGCATCGGCCACGATGTCACGCGCTACTACCGCCGCGCCGTCACCATCGTCGATGCCGAGGAGCTGGCTGGCGCCATGACCGAGCAGCTGGCTTCGCTGTTTGCCGAGGAAAGCGCGAAGGATACGCGGCGCGGCGGTGGTATGCGGCGCGCCGGATGATCTCCAGGCGCGGCGGCTTTCAGCAGACGCTTTTCGCCGCCATCGCCCTGCTTTCCGGTGTGGCTTCGGCGGCAGCCGGTTCGCCCGACTCTGGTTCTGTCGAACCGGTCGAAATCTCGGCCCGCCCGATCACCGAATTTCACATTGGCCGTGCCGACAAGCAATTCGGCCCTTTCGAATTCGTCGGCGGGCTGGAGATGACCTCGCCGACACGCGATTTCGGCGCGCTGTCGGCCTTCCGCTTCCTGAAGGCCGGCGGTGACTTCATCGGCGTTGCCGACACCGGCTTCTGGTTCTTCGGCACGGTGGTCCGCGACGCGGAAAAGCGGCCCTCCGGCATCCAGAATTTCCGCATGCAGCAGATGGTCGACGAGACCGGTCGGCCGATCGACAGGAAATGGGAGGTCGATGCGGAAGGCCTCGCGGTCAAGGACGGCATTGCCACCGTCGGCTTCGAGCGCAGCCACCGCGTCGCCCAGTTCAAGATCGACGCCAACGACATGAAGGCGCCGTTCAAGCCGCTGGATTTCGTCGTTCCGGCCCAGGAGCTGCGCCAGAATCGCGGCTTCGAGACCGTCACCCACGCCAATGCCAACGGTCAGCATGAGGGCGGCCTGGTCGTGGTCTCCGAAAAGAGCCTCGACAAGGCCGGCAACATCTATGCCGCCATCATCGAGGGGCCGCACAAGGGCGTCTTTACTGTCAAGCGCAACGGCGATTTCGACATCACCGACGGCGCCTTCCTGCCGGATGGCGATCTGCTGCTTCTGGAGCGCAGTTTCTCGATGGCGAGGGGCGTCAAGATGCGGCTGCGGCGCATCTATGGCGAAAGCGTCGAGAAGGGCGCGGTCGCCGACGGGCCGGTGCTGCTGGAGGCCGACATGGGCTACCAGATCGACAATATGGAAGGGCTCGACGTCTGGACCCGCGACGACGGCGCGCTGATGGTGTCGCTGATCTCCGACGACAACCACTCGATCCTGCAGCGCAACCTCTATCTGGAATTCATCCTGCACCAGGATTGAGCCCGCCGGCTTTACGTCTTGGTGGCGATCCAGATGATATGGCGCGCGCCGCGCTTGCCGTTGGCGCGCGTACTGACCTCTTCGACCCCGAAGCCTGCCTGCTTCAGCCGCCGCGTGAAGCCGATGTCGGGGCCTTGCGACCACACCGCCAGCACGCCGCCCGACTTGAGGGCGCTGCGTGCGGCTGCGAGGCCCTGCAGGCTGTAGAGCGCGTCGTTGGATTTGTGGACGATGCCTTCCGGGCCGTTGTCGACATCGAGCAGGATGGCGTCCCAGGCCGCGGGCTGCCAGCGTATCAGCTGCCCGACATCGGTCTCCTGAATGGTGACGCGCGGATCGTCGAGACAGCCGCCAAAGATTTCGGCCATCGGACCGCGCGCCCAGGCGACAACGGCCGGCACCAGTTCAGCGATGACGATTCCGGCATCATTGGCCAATTCTGTAAGCGCGGCGCGCAAGGTAAAACCCATGCCAAGCCCACCGATCAGGATTGTTGGATGGCTATGGCCGGCAATCCGCCCGCAGGACAGTTTTGCCAGCGCTTCCTCGGAACCGCTGAGGCGGCTGTTCATGAGCTCGTTGGTGCCCAGCATGATCGAGAATTCGGTGCCGCGCCGCTTGAGGCGAAGTTCTTGTCCGCCGTCTGGGGTCTTCGCTGAATCGAGCTGGATCCACGGGATCATGATCTTTGTCCGACCAGGATCTTTTCCGAAAACGGGGTCCCACTTTTCGGGATCATGGTTTAAGCCGCAACCGCGGGCTGGCTCCAGCGGGCAGCGAGCAACCGGTAGGGTATGAGTGCGACGACGGCGATGATCAGTTTCACCGAGAGATCACCAAGCGCCCAGGAGATCCAGCGCATCGCCTCGACATGGAAGACGCCCATCAAGGGTGCGTTTTCCAACGCAAAGCCGTCGTTTGGTCCGGCGAAGGCAAAGGCAGCCGAGAAAGCGACGGTGAAGAACACGGCGGTGTCGAACACCGACCCGACCAGCGTGCCGATGATCGGCGCCCGCCACCAGCTCTGCCGGCGCAGCCGGTTGAACACGGTGACATCGAGCAGTTGCGCGGAAAGGAACGCCGCTCCGGACGCGGCCGCGATACGCACCAGCCGGTCGGCGGCGGTCTCGAATTCGATCAGGCCGTGACGGAACAGGAAGGGCGGGACAAGGATCGAGCAGATCACCGCCGTCATGAAGCCGACAAGGACGATCCGGCGCGCCACAGTGGGTCCGTAGCGGCGGTTGGCGAGGTCGGTGACCAGGAACGAGAAGGGATAGGTGAAGGCCCCCCAAGTCAGAAGGTCGGCCAGCGAGAGGCCCCCGATCTGGCCCTGCATCGGGAATTGCACGAGAATGTTCGATGCCACGACGACAAGCGCCATGGCGGCCACGAAGGGCAAATACCGCGAGAAGGAAGTCATTTTTTTATCCTGGGTAATGGAACCAGCCAAGCATCATGCCCATGCGGGCGATGCTCGCCTTCGTATGTGGGCACCGGATTGCCAAAACCTTGCGGCTTCGATCCGATGCCCCAAGGCCAACAAGATGTTGGCCAGAGGCCAACAAGATGTTGGCCAGGGCGGTCGTCCCCCGCCTTTGAACTGTTTAAGCGGCAGCCTGCTCGGCGGTCTTCTTGGCGATCTGCTTCTTCAGCAGACGGGCGCGCTGCGACAATTCCTTGACGTCGGCCTTGGCCAGGAAGGCGTCGAGACCGCCGCGATGTTCGACCGAACGCAGTGCGTTGGCCGAAATGCGCAGGCGCACATTCTGGTTCAGCGCTTCCGAAATCAGCGTCACATTGACGAGGTTCGGCAGGAAGCGACGCTTGGTCTTGTTGTTGGCGTGGCTCACATTGTTGCCGGACATGACTGCCTTGGCAGTGAGTTCGCAGGTGCGGGACATTGTTCTAACCTTCAGTTCTCGGGGTCTGCCAAACACTCAAGCCCACGCCGGGTGGCGCGCGGTTCTGGTCAGGCGGCCTTATGGAAAAAGTTGGCGTTCCATAGTTGCATTTCGCCGAGGCGTCAAGCTCCTGCATTGCCCACTGCGCGCCCGGCATTTTCATATTAAGGCCGGAATTCATCCTATAAGCGGTCTCATAGGGACATGCCAGACCGGAGTTGCCCGCCTCCGGCCGAAAATCAAGGACCCGATCCCGCCATGCTTCGTTCGTCACATGCCTTTGCCGCCATGCTTGCCGCAGCCTTGCCGTCCGCCGCGTCTGCTGCCTCGCCGCAGTCGTTCAAGGGCGAGTATACGGTGTCGTTCCTTGGACTTTCGATAGCGAAATCAACGTTTTCCAGCCGTTATGAGAACGGCGCCTACGCGATCGAAGGCAGCGTCAGCGCGGCAGGGTTGGCAAAACTGTTCGACGACACGCGTGGCACGATCTCGTCCAAAGGCACGATTGCGGGCAAGAGGATGGTGCCGCAGGCATTCCGCGCCGATTACACCTCCGGCAAGAAGGCATCGGTGGTCGACATCCGCTTTGCAAATGGCAGGGTCACCTCGACGCAGGTCGTCCCGGCGCCGGGCAAGCGCGACCCCAAGAGTTGGGTGCCGCTCGGTGCCGGCGACCTGGCATCGGTGCTCGATCCGATGGCTGCCACCGTCATCCATGCCGACAGCCTCGACCAGGTCTGCGGCCGCACGGTAAAGTTCTACGACGGCGAGATGCGCGCCGATCTGACGCTGACTTACGCTTCGAAGGGCACGATCTCGGTGCCGGGCTACAAGGGCGACACGGTTACCTGCCGGATGGGCTTCGAGCCGGTGGCTGGCTATCGCAAGGGCCGCAAGGCGCTCAACTATCTCAAGAGCAAAAGCCGCATGATGGTGACGTTTGCACCGCTCGGCCAAACCGGCGTATATGCGCCGATCCATGCCACGGTGGGCACGCAGATCGGCACCTTGACCATCAGCGCCGGACGTTTCGAAGCGGTACAATAGCCAGGCGCAGAATTGGCGCGCCACTGGAGACAGAATGGGGCGCGCAACACTGATCGGCTTTTCGGCGGTCGCCATGTGGGCGCTGCTCGCACTGCTCACCGATGCGTCGGGCCAGGTGCCGCCGTTCCTCTTGTCGGCGATCACCTTCTCGATCGGCACCGGTGTCGGGCTGGTCGCGCGGCTGTTCATGCCGGCACCCGACAAGAGCCAGAAGATACCGCCGCAGGTGTGGCTGATCGGCATTGCCGGGCTGTTCGGCTACCACTTCTTCTATTTCACAGCGCTGCGCAATGCGCCGGCTGTGGAGGCGAGCCTGATCGCCTATCTATGGCCTTTGCTGATCGTGCTCGGCTCGGCGCTGATGCCGGGCGAAAAACTGGCCTGGAACCATGTCGTCGGCGCGCTGCTCGGCCTTGCCGGCACCGTGCTGATCGTCACCAAGGGCGGGGGCCTCGCCTTCGACGCCCGTTACGCCTTCGGCTATGCGATGGCCGCCGTTTGTGCCGTGCTGTGGTCGTCCTATTCGCTGTTGTCGCGGCGCTTCCCGTCGGTGCCGACCAGCATCGTCACCTGGTTCTGCGCGGCGACCGCGGTGTTGTCGCTCGCCTGCCACCTGGCGCTGGAACAGACGGTTCTGCCTGACGGTGCCGGCCAGTGGCTGGCCGTGCTCGGCCTTGGCCTGATGCCGGTGGGGGCGGCCTTCTATGCCTGGGACATCGGCGTCAAGCGCGGCAACATCCAGGTGCTGGGTGCTGCAAGCTACGCCGCACCGCTGTTGTCGACGCTGGTGCTGATCGCGGCCGGCGTCGCCGAGCCGTCGCTGCGCATCCTCGCCGCCTGCGTGCTCATCACCGGCGGGGCCGCACTTGCAGCGAAGTCGCTGTTCCTGCGCAAACCAGCGGCTGAGAGCGGAGCCAGGGCGTCCCAAAGCAGGGCCGGGGCATGACGATGCCGTTTGCCGGCGGCATCGACGCAAATGCCAATGCGACACTGATCTTTTCGCTGGCGGCGGCGGTGATCTACGCCTTTACGCTTGGCATGCCACCAACGCTCGCCCGCTCGGCGGCAAAGACGCTCGCCGTGGCGATGCTTGCCGTGTTGGCCGGGCTGCAGGGCGGCCCGCTGCTGCTCGCCGCCGCGCTCGCCCTCAGCGCCGTTGGCGACGCATTCCTGTCGCGCGACGGTGAAAAGGCCTTCCTCGGCGGGCTGGCCAGTTTTCTTGTCGCCCACATCGTCTATGTCGCGCTGTTCCTGCGCAGCGGTGGCGGGTTGGGGGTGCTTGGCGCCGAGTCGTGGCGCGGAGCGATCGCGCTCGCTATGGCGGTGTTTGCGGCCGTCATGCTGGCGGCGCTGTGGCGGCGCGTCGGTCCCGGCCTGCGTATGCCGATCGCCGTCTATGTCGCTGCGATCCTGGCAATGGGTATCTCGGCGCTGACCACCAGCAACGTCTCCGTGATCGGCGGCGCGCTGTTGTTCATGGCATCCGACGGGCTGCTCGCCACGGAGAAATTCCTGGTGGCCGCCATCTCGCCGCACCGCGCCTGGATGCGCTTCGCCGTCTGGGCGCTGTACTACGCCGCCCAACTCGCGATCACGCTTGGGTCCCTGCTATATCCGGGCTCTTATTGAGCTACGGTTGTTTCGGCTGCCAGCCGGGTGCTGCCAGTTCGAAGGCGGCAAACTCGAAGCCCGGCGCGACGGTGCAGCCGACCAGCGTCCATTCGCCGAGGCTGCGCGCCGATTGCCACCAGCCCGCCGGCACGACGATCTGCGGCCGCTCACCGGCTGCGAGATCGATTCCAAGCACCTGCTCCACAACGGTGCTGCCTTCTTCCCACATTGCCAGTGCCAGCGGGGCGCCGGCATGGAAATGCCAGACCTCGGCGGCGTCCTTGACCCGGTGCCAGGCCGAAACCTGATGCTCCTCAAGCAGGAAATAAATGGCGGTCGAATGGCCGCGCGCGCCGCCAGTGCCATCGCGAAAGGTCTCGGCATACCAGCCGCCTTCCGGATGCGGCTTCAGCCCGAGCGTCGCGATGATTTCGGCGGAGCTGGTCATGGCGTCGACGATATCACGGGCTCTAGAAGTTGTCCTTGCGCTTGCGGATTTCGGCAAAGACCTCGGCGTCGGAAGCCTTCTCCAGCCCAAGATGCTTGCGGAT
>NZ_RZPL01000266.1:0-6956 GCF_004022805.1 Mesorhizobium sp. M7A.F.Ca.CA.002.04.1.1
CCGGCACGGTCGCCGCCAGCCGGCGCGTGCCGGCACGCGCCGGGTCGAGCTTGAAATCGGTGGTGAGCGTCAGCGGGTCGAAATCGAGTTGCCGGTCGATCATCCCGCGGCGCAAAAAAGCCGGGTGGCGTTCCGCCCCGGCCGCTGGAAGCTTTTTCCGGCGGCTTGATTCTCGGCTCAAGCGCTACGCCAACCGGTTTTCGACCTTCAGATTCCTGATCCGGGTGAACTCTCCCGTGTTGGGCTGCGGTTGTTGCGAAACAGCTTCGCCTCCTTGGGCGGCGTTGAATGACGGTTCTGGGGCATGGCGGCAGCTCTTTGTATATGCCTTTTGTATATGCCATGCAGCACCGCAAACAAGGCGCAGAAAAACTCCGACGAAGGTAGCCATCTCCTGGAACAGAATTCCAACAGGTGCCAACTTAGGCGATATATTTTCCCACGACGAGGCCGCGAACCGAGAGCGCATGCCTCGTCGCGCATGATACGTCACGGCTATGGTCCGACCATCAACGCATTGCATCGGAGCCTGTTTTCATGAAACGATTTTTCCTCGGGCTTGCCACCGTCGCCGGCCTGTTCCTTGCATCCTCCCAAGCCTGGTCGGCCGACAAACTGCTCAACGCATCCTATGATGTCGGCCGCGAACTGTTCGTGCAGGTCAACAAGGCTTTCATCGCCCAGCATCCGGGCGTCACCGTCGACCAGTCGCATGCCGGCACTTCGGCGCAGGCACGCGCCATCGCCGAGGGTCTTGGCGCCGACGTTGTTACCTTCAACCAGGTCATCGACATCGACTTCCTGGTCAAGAAGGGCCTCGTCTCGGCCGACTGGCAGAAGGATTTCCCTGACAATGCCTCGCCCTTCTATTCTCTGCCTTCGTTCCTTGTCCGCGCGGGCAACCCCAAGCACATCAAGGACTGGAACGATCTCGTGCGCGACGACGTGCAGGTGATCTTCCCAAACCCGAAAACATCCGGCAATGCGCGCTACACCTATCTGGCGGCCACCGCCTACGCCAAGGAAGCCTTCAAGGGCGATGACGCCAAGGTGAAAGAGTTCATCACCAAGCTGTTCAACAACGTGCCGATCTTCGACACCGGCGGCCGCGCCGCGACCACCACCTTCGTGCAGCGCGAGATCGGTGATGTGCTGATCACCTTCGAGTCGGAGACGCGCGGCATCCGCAAGGAGTATGGCGACGACAAGTTCGAGCAGGTTACGCCTTCGGTCAGCCTGCTGGCCGAATTCCCGGTCGCCATCGTCGACAAGGTTGCCGACGATCACGGCACGCGCGATCTGGCCAAGACCTATCTCGACTTCCTCTACACACCGGAGGGCCAGGACATCGCCGCCCGCAACGGCCTCAGAGCCCGCGACGCCGCTGTGGCGGCGAAATACAAGGCTGATTTCCCCGATGTCCGGCTGCTGACGGTGGAAGACGTTTTCGGCGGCTGGGACAAGGTGCAGAAAGAGCATTTCGCCGCCGGCGGCCTGCTCGACCAGACCTACGGCAGCCGCTGAGGCAGCGATACCTGCACAGCAGACGAAAAAGCCGGCGCGCTGCCGGCTTTTTTCGTTTTTGAACGCCGATAACCTGGTTATCAGCGGAATATCCGCGTTCTCAGTGCAAAACGTTACAAAGAATCAACGCGTTTATGCCTAACGTGCAATTTGGTGGCTGTTTCGCGAAACATCATCGCGCGGCGAAGACGTCATTATTTGCACACAAACAGTCGCCAGATGCGAGTGGTTGGGGCTTTTATGGGTTGATCTGGGCATGCTGACAAAAAAAGGCAAATACGGCCTCAAGGCCCTCGTGCATCTGTCTGGCCTGCCGGCCGGCCAATTGGCCTTCGTCAATGACATCGCTGTGGCCAACAACATCCCGAAGAAATTCCTCGATGCCATCCTGGGCGAATTGCGCAATGCCGGCTTCGTCCAGAGCCGCAAAGGCAAGGAAGGCGGCTACCGCCTTGCCCGGCCGGCCTCCGAAATCAAGATCGGCCATGTCGTGCGCGTGCTTGACGGGCCGCTGGCGCCAATCCCTTGCGCCAGCCGCACGCAGTATCAACGCTGCGAGGATTGCGACGAGGCGACCTGCCAGGTCCGCCACATGATGCTGGAGGTGCGGCAGGCAATCGCCGAAGTGCTGGATAATCGCAGCCTCGCCGCCATGCGCGATGCCGACAATGACGATTTTCCGGTCGAGCTGACGTCGCAGATCTAAACCACCGACTTCAAGCTGATCGCGTTCAGATAGAGATTCCTGCATTGAAGGAGAGGTTCTCCAAATCTCGGGTTGCGAAGCTCGAAATCACGGAGAACCTCATGCAGTTTTGGCCTATCCGTTCACGTTAGACGCAGCCTCGAATACAGCGCGTGCGGACGTCGTACCCGCTACGTGCTCCGTACCCGCCACACCGAGGTCCATCCATCCCGCATTCACGGCCTCGAACATTTCTTCGGCGGGTCCGGAGTGACCCTTCGGGATGCCGAATTGCTCGAACGCTTCCGCCCACCCCGCACGCGGAATTGCAAAGGCTTTCACGGCGAGATTCAGGACTTCACCCAACTGCTCGGCGACTTCATCCGCGGTGACCATCGAACCGATCTCGACGATGCGCTGCCCTGACCACGTCGACCCGGTCAAAAGGGTTGCGACCTCTGCGCCGATGTCGTTCGTCGCAACCATGGTCGATTTCCGGTTTGTCGGATTGTAGTAGACCGGTAGCATTCCGCCCTGCGCGACCTGCAAGCCGTAGAGGAAATTTTCGAAGAATCCCCCCGCGCGCACAAATGCGGTTGGTGATGTCAGGCCGCGAAACCCTTGCTCCAGAAGCGACAAGGCCGCGATCACCCCGTGCCCGCTTGTTCTGTTCGCACCCATCGACGAAAGCGCGACCACTCGCGGCGGCGCTGCCTTGGTCAGAGCCTCGACATAGCTAGCAATCACGCTCCTCGCTTCTTTGTAATCGGGCGACGGCGCCCAGACAGGGGGCAACATGACGAACGCGCCTTCGACGCCTTTGAGGGCTCGCTCGATGGCTGCCGAATCATTCCAGTCGCCGTCTACCAGTTCCACGCCCTGGTTCGCCCAATTGGCCGCCTTGTCGCGGTTGCGGACGAGTGCGCGTACCTCCTTGCCGTGCGCCAGCAGATGCTCTGCCGTTGCGCCGCCAACTTTTCCCGTGATTCCCATTACTAGGAACATGTGTTTTCTCCTGATGTCGGGGGACAGAGCTGCCCCTGTTGGTTCAATGGATGAGCGGCAGAATGGCCCGGATACGGGGATCGCGGAGATAGAGGCCGCCCCAGGTCATCGCGCCCAGAAACAGGGAGATGATTTCCGGCGGCGACCCCAACTCACCGATGCGGAGATGGGCGCAGATGGCACCTCCCAAAAAGCCCGTCACCAGGATCGCGCCGAGGACGGCGGTGACCGGGATGGCGTAGAGGATGGCGCAGGCGAGGATGATCGGACCCACGACACGGGTCAGGTCCATCGCAAACCCGGTTTCCTGCAACATGCTGGCGATCTGTGCCGGCGCGAAAAGCTGAACAGTGCCATCTGCCGTCAGGGCGATGACGACAAACGCGCTCATGATCCGGCCGGCCCACAGGGCGCGATGCAAGGTCATAATTTCCGGTGTCTGATGCAGGTTCACAGTTTCGGACACTTGTCATTCTCCGATGGGGAGATCCCATATTCGAAGCTTACTGTGCCTCTCAAATGTGATAAATGCCGAGAAAATGAACCAACTGTTCTCTTTTTGGGAAACAATCCGAGGCACGAAAATGCAGAATCTCGAACCCATCCTCATTTTCACAACGGTCGCGGAAATGGGGAGCTTCACCCGCGCGGCCGATAGCCTGGGCATCCAAAAGGGGAGAGCCTCAACGGCGGTCCGCAAGCTGGAAGAAGATGTGGGTGTCAGGCTTCTGCACCGGACGACGCGCAGCGTGCGGTTGACGGAGGACGGACGCGCATTTCATGCCCGCGCCCGCGATCTGCTTGCTGAAGTCGATGATCTGCACTCGATGTTCGCAGGCGACCGCGTGGCACTTCGCGGCCGTTTGCGGGTCGACCTTCCGACCGAAGTGGCGCGCACAACGATCGTACCGGCTTTGCCGGATTTCATGGCGGCTCACCCCGAGTTGGAGCTGGAGGTGTCGAGTACGGATCGGCAAGTCGATCTGGTTCAAGAGGGGTTCGATTGTGTATTGCGGCTTGGACCCATTCGCGACGAGACCCTGATTGCCCGCCCGTTGGGCCTGTTGCGCATGGCCAACGCAGCCAGTCCCGCCTATCTGGCGCGCCATGGCGTGCCTCGATCGCTGGAAGATCTCCAGCGTCAGGAACATAGGGCAATTCATTTTTCGACGCTGCTGGGCGCGCGACCCTATGGATGGGAATATCCGGACGGCGACAGCTACGCGACGCTTCAGTTGCCAGGTGCGCTACACGTCAACAGCGCACAGACCTACGAAGCAGCGGCCCTCGCCGGCCTCGGCCTGATCCAGGCGCCACTCTTGGGCATTGGCCGATACTTGGGGAGTGGAGCGCTTGTCGAGATCCTACCCGATTTTCGTCGCCGGCCGCTCGCCGTGTCCCTCGTCGTCGCACATCGGAGCAATCTATCGCGCCGGGTCCGCGCGTTCATGAAATGGATCGAAGATGTGCTGACGCCATATATGGAATAGCGATACGACTATCTTCGTCCGGCCCTCGAAATCAACACTTCGTAAGCGGCGCGCTTGTCTCAAGTCTAGGGCAAGCGAAATTTGCAGAAGTCTTGAGCGCGGACATGACCTTGCACGGCCCAAGCCGACGCAGTAAAGCGGGGTTCGAAGAACGGGCTGGACCGATGAGGCTGTGGTGGTTAGAAAAATCCCGCAAGGCCGCCCGCAAGCTGCCGTCGGCAGCCAGTTTCCGCACTGAAATCATCGCAGACGTCTTCGTCCCGGAACGGGCGGAGGATGTACGCTTCTTCAGCCGCAAGCTGGTTCGCCCTGGCCGGCTTCGCCGCTTTTCCAACAAGGATCTTCGCGAAGGCCTGCTGTCTATCTTCTATCTCGTGGTGGCGGCGGCACTGCCGGTGCGGTGGTGGGCGCCGATCTGCGGCCGCGTATCGAGGTTTCGCCTCAAGCGCCATATGCGCAAGGAATTCCCGGCCTACGCTGCCGCCACGCTCGCGGTGCTGGGCGATGGTATCGATGCACGCAAGCTGTTCGAGGGATTGCTGGCAGCGCGCCACCGCCGCCGCTTGCAGCTCGCCGCACATCTGGTGGCCGGCCGCTGGTCGCCGACGATCCGGCTGGAGGGGTTGGCGGGGCTGCGGTCGGCCTTGCAGCGCGGCCACGGCGCCATCCTCTGGTGCGATCAGTTCACCGCCCAGACCATCATCGGCAAGCGCGCGCTGTACGAGGCCGGTATCGAAGCGCATCAGGTGAGCGTCAACACCCACGGTATTTCCGAATCGGCGTTCGGCTTGCGTTTCCTCAATCCGCCGCTGATCGATGTCGAAAACCGGTTCCTGAAAAGCCGGGTCGTCTTTGGCCGCGACGACACCTATCAAGTCACCATCCGCATCCAGAAGATCCTGAAGCAGAATGGCGTGGTGACGATGACCAACACCGTCCATGCCGGCACGAGCTTCACCGAGGCAGCCATGGGCGAAAGCGGCTGGACGCATCTCGCCTCGGCACCGGCGAATTTCGCCGCCAGGGGCAGGACCGCCCTGTTTGCCATGTCGACCTTCGAAGTGGTTCCCTTCATCGAATACCGGGCCGTGCTCAGCCCCGAGCTGACGCCGGAGGCATCTGTCAGCCCGGCAACGGACATGGCCAGGGATGGCGCCAAGAACATGACTGTGCAGGCGCACTACATCCTGCTCAAGCGCGACCGCCTGCTGGAAGCGCTGAAGCTCTACCCCGAGCAGATGCTGACGTGGTCCCGCCGGCAGCGGCTGACCGAGGCCTCGGACAGCATCGGCATCGGAATGGATGAAGGCTCATGACCGGCGTATCAGACGGACCGCGGCGGCGACGAGCTCACCGACCGGGCGTGTGGCATTGAGTTTCGAGGCGCGCTCATCCGCAGCCGGCGGCTCGAGGATGGCGAACTGGCTGTCGACCAGGCTCGCCGGCATGAAGTGGCCCTTGCGGCTGCCGACGCGCTGCCTGGCCGTACCAGGGTCGATCTCCAGATAGAGGAAGACGATTTCCGGGCAGAAGCCGCTCAGCCGGTCGCGGTAGCTGCGCTTCAGCGCCGAGCAGGCGGCGACCACGCCGTTGCCCTGCCCCACCGACGCGGCGATGCGCTCGCCGATCGCGTTGAGCCAGCCTTCGCGCAGCTGATCGGTAAGCGGCTCGCCGCTTGCCATGCGTGCGACGTTTTCCGGAGGATGCAGCCTGTCGCCCTCGATAAAGGTAACGCCCAGAGCGGCGGCAAGCCCAACGCCCACCGCCGACTTGCCGCAGCCGGCGACGCCCATAACCACGATGGCCGGCACCGAGCCGGGGGCGCTCGTCGGCGCCTGTGCTGCCGCTTCGTCCACTGTCAGCGGCTTGCCGGCGCGCGGCCGTAGAGCAGCAGCATGGCGACGATGACGACACCGTAGATGATCTGCCGCCCCGCCTCCGGCATCTGCATGACCGACAAGATGGATTGCAGCAAAGTGATGAGGATGACACCGGCGACAGTGCCGAGATAGGAGCCGCGCCCACCCAAGATCGAGGTGCCGCCAAGCACCACCGCGGCGATCGACGGCAGCAGATAAGCGTCGCCCATCGACTGCGCCGCCTTGGAGGCATAGCCGGCCAGAAGCACGCCGCCGAAAGCCGAGAGCCCACCGGAGACGGCGAAGGCGATCATCACCACGCGCCTTGTGTCGATGCCGGAGAGATAGGCCGCGCGCTCGCGGTTGCCGATGCCGTAGACGGTGCGGCCGAAG
>NZ_RZPL01000267.1:0-6936 GCF_004022805.1 Mesorhizobium sp. M7A.F.Ca.CA.002.04.1.1
CCGTGAAGCCGGCAAAGCGTTTCTTCATTGCCGTGCCGCCGGTCTTCTCCAGCGCGCGCCGTCCGATGAAATCCGTGTTCTTGCGCAGCTTGACCGCCCAGCCGAGCCCGGCTTCCTGCGGCGTGTCGTTGGGCGTGATGTCGGAGCCCCAGGCACGATAGCCCTTTTCCAGCCGCAGCGATTCCAGTGCCCGATAGCCGATCGGGCGGATGTCGTGCTTTTTGCCTGCCGCCATCAGCGCGTCGAAGACTTCGCCGGTGGCCGCGATGGGCACGTGCAGTTCCCAGCCCAGTTCGCCGACATAGGTGACGCGCAGCGCCCGAATTGTGTGGCCGGCGATGGCAATCTCACGCACATGGCCGAACGGGAAGCTCACGTTTGAGACGTCGGCTTCGGTCACGGCCGAAAGCACGTCGCGCGCCCGAGGACCCATCAGCGACAGCGTGCCGAAATCCTCGGTGACATCGACAAGCCTGGCATCGAGCCCTTCGCCGATATGATCGCCGATCCACGAGGAATCATGCGTGCGGAAGCCTGTGCCGGTGACGATGTAGAACTTCTCTTCGGCCAGCCGCGCCACCGTCAGATCGGCCTCGATGCCGCCGCGTGTGTTGAGAAGCTGCGTGTAGGTCAGCCGGCCGACCGGCTTGCTGACGTCGTTGGCGCAGACCCAGTCCAGCGCCTTCAGCGCATCGGGCCCGCTCAGCTCGTATTTGGCGAAGGAGGATTGATCGAAGATGCCGACTTTTTCGCGCACATGCCGGTGTTCGTCGCCGACCGCCACAAACCAGTTCTGCCGGCCCATCGAATAGATGTCCTGCGGCTCGACGCCTTCGGGCGCGAACCAGTTAGGCCGTTCCCAGCCGAGCTTCGAGCCGAACACGGCATTTTGCTGTTTCAGCCTGTCGTAGAGCGGCGAGACGATGCGCGGCCTCCCGCTGGCATACTCCTCATGCGGAAAGCCGATCGTATAGTGTTTGCCATAGGCCTCCAGCGTGCGGTCGCAGACCCACTGACGGTCACGGTGCAAATTAGCAAAGCGCCTGATGTCGACCACCCACAGGTCGAGCGGTGCTTCGCCATCGACCACCCACTGCGCCAGCACCCAGCCAGCGCCGCCGCCCGAGGCGATGCCGAAGGCGTTGAAGCCGGCGCCGACAAACATGTTGGCGCATTCGGGCGCTGTGCCGAGAATGAAATTGCCGTCCGGCGTAAAACTCTCCGGCCCGTTGATCATCTGCTTGACGCCGACGGTTTCCAGTGCCGGCACGCGCGCGATCGCTTGGCTCATATGCTGCTCGAAATGGTCGTAATCATCGTCGAACAGCCTGAATTCCCAATCATTGGGGACGTCACCGCCGGGGAGACCAGTAGCCCAGGCCTGCGGGTTCGGCTCATAGCCGCCCATCACCAGCCCGCCGACCTCTTCCTTGAAATAGGTGCGCCGGTCCGGATCGCGGATGGTCGGCGCGTCGGTCGCCAGTCCGTCGATCTTCTCGGTGATGATGTACTGGTGCTTCACCGGCTGCAGCGGCACGTTGATGCCGGCCATGGCGCCGACCTGCCGCGCCCACTGGCCGGCGCAGTTGACCACCTTGTCACAAGCAATGTCGCCCTTGTTGGTCTTCACCGCCGTGATGCGGCCGTCCTTCATTTCGAAGCCGATGACGCGGACATCCTCGAACAGTTTGGCGCCATGCATGCGCGCGCCCTTGGCCAGCGACTGCGTGATGTCGGAGGGGCTCGCCTGGCCATCGGTCGGCAGCCAGGAGGCGCCGACAAGATCGCCGGTTTCCATGAGCGGCCACATTGCCTTGACTTCCGCCGGTGATAGCAATTGCATGTCCATGCCGAAGCTTTTCGCCGTCGTCGCCAGCCTTTTGTACTCGGTCCAGCGGTCGGCATTGGTGGCGAGCCTGAGGCAGCCGGTCATCTTCCAGCCGGTGGCAAGGCCGGTCTCGGCCTCGAGGCCCTTGTAGAGGTCGACGGAGTATTTCAGCACGCGGGTGATCGAAGCCGACGAGCGCAACTGGCCGACAAGGCCGGCGGCATGCCAGGTCGAGCCCGAGGTCAGCTTGCCTTGTTCGAGCAGAACGACATCGGCCTTGTGGTCGCGCGCCAGATGATAAGCCGTCGAACAGCCGATGATGCCACCGCCGATGACGACGATGGCGGCCTGGGTCGGCAATGTCATGATTTCTGCATCCCGTACTTCGTTCTGTAGTTTTCCAGCGCCGTGTCGAGCCGGGCGAGGTTTTCCTCGGTGTAGGCGACGTAGTCGATACCGGGCGCGTCGAGATAGAGCTCGGACACCATGCTCCACATCGCCTCGCGCAGCAGCGAGGCGCATTGCATGGCCGCGTGCGAACGGCGGATCGCTTCGTCCGGTTCCTTCATGAAATAGGCGGTCAGGAAGGCGAAGGATTCCTCGTCGCTCATGCCGGCGTTGGAGGCGGCGCCTGCGAGGTCGAACATCGCCGTGTTGAAGCCGGCATATTCGAAGTCGATCAGCCACAGCCTGTTGCCGTCGTCGAGAATGTTGGCCGGCAACAGATCATTGTGGCCAAAGACGATCGGCAGCAGTTTCTGCGCGCGCTCCAGTTCGTCGGCCAGCGTCAGCAGGCGCGGCAGGTCGCTGCGCTTGCGGCTGCCGCCTTCTTCAAGCGTGCGCGCATAGTCGCGAATGACATGGAACACCCAGAACATGAAGCCGGCGCCGGAGACGTGAGTGGGCATCTCCCGGTGAAAGGCGCGCATCAGGGCTGCGACGCGGCCAAGATTGGCGCGTACGTCCTCGGCGAGATAGGTCTTGGCGCCGAGAAACTCTGTGACCATGATGCCCGGTTCGGCATGGCGGACGGCCGGCGCGAAACCGGCGGCATGCGCCGCCCGCGCCGTCATCACCTCGCGCTCGCGAAAGACATGGTGGAACGGATAGTCCTTGCCGAAGCGCACGACGTGTCGTCCCGCCGCGTCCGTGACCACATAATTCGCGTTGCTCAGACCGCCGGGCAGCGGTGCGATCTCGATGCCACCGGTCCAGCAGGGCAGGGCGCGGATGCGGTCTTCGGCGGTCACGGAATCATCCCTGGTTTGCTGGGCTTCGACAAGGCGCCGTGAACAGCGCAACGACGGCGGGGAGAAACGTAAATAATCTCGTCGGTGCGGGACGCCAGGATCGGTATCCCGCACCGCACCGACGAGCCCCTTGGCCAGGTTTTTGAGCCCGGCATCCGCCCCCGCGGATCTGAAAATTCCTTGTACAGGCACGTTCCAAACGGCCTGATCGCTGAGTTGCGGCTCTGCCCCCAGTCGCAGATCTGAAGCCTGTTAATGTCTTTGATTTCACGCCAGGGTTTCCCGCTTGTCAATAAAAAGCTGTGACTTTTTTTGGGTATTTTGCCTGAAAGCATAAGGTAGTTCCTTTAAAAGCAATTGAATTACCTTAGAATCGGTCAAGAGCATCAGTTCGGGAAACCAGATGGCCCAGTCCAAACGACACGGCGAGATCCTGCGGCTCCTGCAGGAAGAGGGCACCGTCACCATCGCCAGTCTGGCCGACCGGCTGGGCGTGTCGCTCGAGACGGTGCGCCGCGACGTCAAGCCGCTGACCGGTGATGGCTCTGTCCTCAAGATGCATGGCGCCATCGGCCTGCCGTCAATGATCGGCGAAGCGCCGTTCGAGCGGCGCATGCGTGAGAACGCCGACGCCAAGCGCGTCATTGCCCGCATGGTCGCCGCCACCATCCGCGACGGGGAATCCATCATGCTCGACACCGGAACGACGACCTCGTTCCTTGCGCGTGAACTGCTCGGCCACCGGCGCCTGACGGTCGTCACCAATTCCTCGGACATCGCCCGCACGCTGGCCACCATCAACGGCAACAAGGTCTATATGGCCGGCGGCGAGTTGCGCAGCGATTCCGGTGCTGCTTTCGGCGCCTCGGCGATCGATTTTGTCAGTCGCTTCTCGGTCAGTCACGCCATCATTTCCACCGGGGGCGTCGACGCGGTGATGGGCGTCATGGATTTTGATCTGGATGAGGCCGAGTTCGCCCGCATGGTGCTGTCGCGCGGCCAGCGGTCCCTCGTCATCACCGATCACTCGAAATTCGGCCGTCTTGGTCTGGTCCAGGTCTGCGGCTTCGACAGCTTTTCCGAACTCGCCACCGACCGCTCGCCGCCGCACGACCTGGCCGCCGCCCTTGCGCAGGCCGGCGCCCGGCTCAGCATCGCCGGCGCGGAAGCCGGGTTCTAGCCGAAGACCAGCGATTGGTGGGCGCAGACGCCCGCAAAGGTGCCACCCGATACTGCAAGGGCGATGTTGTGCATCGAACGTGCCGCGTCGCCGGCGGCGTAGACGCCGGGCACGGTCGTCTGCTGCCTGTCGTCGACTGATATCACCGGGCCGAGGAGGCCTTCGGTGAAGCCGCAGCCGAGCTGTTCGGCCAGCGGGCTGGCCATGATATTGCGCGGAGCGGTGAACACCGCCCTGACGCCGGCCTTTCTGCCGTCGTCGAGGTGGACGATCAATCCGCCGGAGCCGTCTTCCTCTAGCTCGGCAACGCTGGTGGGCTCAAACCGCACCTTTCGGCTCTCCAGCGCGCGCATCTGCTCTGTGTCAGGCTCGAACAGGCCATTGCCGAACAGCGTGACATCGCCCCAATCGGTGATCAGCTGTGCCTGATGCATGGACATCGGACCGGTTGCGAGCACGCCGAGCGGCCCGCCGGAAACTTCGTAGCCGTGGCAATAGGGGCAGTGCAGCACGCTCTTTCCCCAGAGCTCGGCAAGCCCGGCAACCTCCGGCAGGATATCGCGCACCCCAGTGGCCAGTACCAGCCGTGCCGCGCCGAATGTCTCGCCACCCTCGGTGGTGATTTCGAAATCGCTGCTGCCAGCGGCAAGGGCCTTGTCGGCGCGCCCGTCGACAACCCTGGCTGTCGGATAGGCCAGTAGTTGGCGCCTTGCGTCATCCAGGATTGCGCCGGGCGCGCGCCCGTCATGTCCGAGGAAGCCGTGCGAATGCTCGGCAAAGCGGTTGCGCGGCCGGCCGGCGTCGATCACCAGCACCTTGCGTCCTGCCCGCGCCACCTGGATGGCGGCGGACAGGCCGGCAAAGCTGCCGCCGACGACGGCAAGATCATACTGCATGGCTGGAGACTCCAATGAGGTCAAAACGGCGGCGGAAATCGGCGGTCAGGTCAGCCAGCGTGATGCGGCTCAGCTTCTCCGCCAGCAGCCTTTCGGCGGCGTTGCGAAAATCGTCGAGCACGGCGATCACCGCCTGCTCGACGAGGCCGCCGGGGCTTTCCGGATCGGTGCTGAACGGCAGCAGTGTCTCGCCAAGGGCGACGCTGATCTCGGCCAGGGATATTTTCTCGGGCGCCCGCCCGAGCAGCCAGCCGCCACCGTGCCCGCGCGACGAGGTGACGATGCCGGCGTCGCGCAAGCCTGCGATGGTGCGGCGGACCACCACCGGATTGGTGTGGATGAAGGTGGCAAGCTGCTCGGAGGTCAGCGCCTGTTCGGGCTTCTCGGCCATGTGGACGAGAATGTGCAGGGTAGAGGACAGTCGGCTGTTGCGCTTCATGTAACTTAGTTAGTTACGATTGGTGTCGATGTCAAACACGTCTCGTCCGCGCCGAGGCGCAATGTCCACGCAATCCATTCGCGGCAAACAGAACCAGTCGGTGCGCGATTCGCCTCGTATGCCGGCGCCAAGGCGTCGGACCCGACATATGCAACGGATTTCGGGTCCGACGCTGACTGCAGCAAACGCCACGCCGACCGATCGAAGCGTTGGATCCAGGATGAAGGTTGCCTGATGCTTTGTCTTTTCTCCAGAGATGGACCGTGGCACCGTTTGGTGTCGGCGTCACCATGTCGCTTCGCATGACGGGGCCGCTGGCAGCCATCCTCGGCTTCGGTCTGTTGGGCGTTTTCTGCCTCGCCTTCACCGAAAAGATCCTGCCAATTCCGCCCTCGCATGTGCTGCTGCTGTTCCTCGGCATGACGGCGGCGCCGGATGCTTCGACGCTGGCGATCCTGCTGATGGTGACGACGCTTGCGTCCGCCAGCGGCTGCCTTGTCTGGTATGCGGTCGGCCGCCGGGTTGGACCTGACCGTGCCGACAGGCTGGTCGAGCGTTTCGGCAAGTACGTGTTCCTGCGTCACGCGACCTACCGCAGGCTCGGCCAGGCCTATCGGCGCAATCACGTCCGGGTGTCCTTGCTGGCGCAGTTCATCCCGACTGTGCGCAATTACCTGCCGATCGCCGCCGGCGCACTCTGTCTGCCCGCTTTGCCCTTCGCGGCCGCGACGCTGCTCGGCGCCACGTTCTGGAACGCGGGCTTTCTCACCACCGGCTATCTGCTGCGCGGCAGCGGCCGGGACTCCTTCACGGTGGGCCTGCGCATCATTGTCATCGTCGTGGCTCTGGAGACGGCATTCATGCTTGCGCTGCGCTATGGCCCCGCATGCCGGCGGCGCATCAAGTTGGCGCTCGGTTGAGCGCCAGCTCTCAGGTCATGGGATAAGCTCTGCAGTCGGCTTTCCTTCATTCGGCCGCCGGTGTTTAGTCCGGGCATGGCTTTCACCATCCGCCAGCTGCAGTTCTTCATCGCCGTTGCCGAGCAAGGCACGGTCTCGGGCGCCGCCCAGAACCTCTCCATCTCGCAATCGTCGGTCACCGAAGCGATCAAGGAACTCGAAAGCGATCTCGGCGTCGAACTGTTCGAACGCCACCCGCGCGGCCTCAACATCACCCACAAGGGTCACCAGTTCCTGCGCCATGCGACGAAAATCCTCGCCGATGTTTCCGACGCGCGTCGCTCTTTCTCCGGCGAGCAGGCGGTGGCGGCCGGCCGGCTGCAGCTCGGCGTCACCTCGCTGGTCGCCGGCTATGTGCTGTCGGATCTGCTCGCCCGCTACCGC
>NZ_RZPL01000268.1:0-6935 GCF_004022805.1 Mesorhizobium sp. M7A.F.Ca.CA.002.04.1.1
GCCAAGCTGTTCCTGGTGGCGCTCGGCGTGTTCTTTCCGATCTACGTCAACACGCTGCTCGGCATCCAGAGCGTCGACCCACAGCTGGTCGAGATGGGCCGCGTCTACGGCATGGACCGGCGCGCCCTGTTCTTCCGCGTCATCCTGCCCGGCGCGCTGCCGTCGATCTTCGTCGGCCTGCGCTATGCCCTGGGCATCATGTGGCTGACGCTGATCGTCGCCGAAACCATCTCGGCCAGTTCGGGCCTCGGCTACATGGCCATGCAGGCGCGCGAATTCCTGCTGATCGATGTCGTCGTGCTGTCGATCCTGATCTACGCGCTGCTCGGCAAGCTCGCCGACAGCCTCGCCCGCCTGCTCGAGCGTTTGTCGCTTGGCTGGCATCCGGCCTTCCAGAACGGATGAGAGATTGCCCATGACCGCCGCCAGCCTGACCGCAGCCCGTTCCTTCGTCGCCACGCCGGTGCGGCCGATCGGCTCCGTCGAAGGACAGCGGGCCTTTGCCTTCAGGCATGCCGGCAAGCGCTTCGGCGACAAGACCGTGCTCGACGGCATCGACCTGGACGTGCCGGCCGGGCAGTTCCTCGCCGTCATCGGCAAGAGCGGCTGCGGCAAGAGCACGCTGTTGCGGCTTCTGGCCGGGCTCGACCGGCCGACATCGGGATCGCTGTCCTTCGGCGTCGAAGAGGAAGGACACAGCCGCACGCGCTTCATGTTCCAGGAGCCACGGCTCCTGCCCTGGGCCAGCGTGGTGAAAAACGTCGAGGTCGGGCTGACCGGCATCGCCACCGGTAGCGAAGCGAGGCACCGCGCGCTCGACATCCTCGGCGAGGTCGGGCTTGCCGACCGGGCCGACGAATGGCCTTCGGTGCTGTCCGGAGGTCAGAAGCAGCGCGTGGCGCTGGCCCGCGCGCTGGTCGGCCACCCGCAGATCCTGGCTCTCGACGAGCCGCTCGGCGCACTCGACGCCCTGACCCGCATCGAGATGCAGCAGCTTCTGGAACGCATCTGGATCGCGCAGAAGTTCACGGCCGTGCTGGTCACGCATGATGTCGCCGAAGCGGTCGCGCTCGCCGACCGGGTCGTGGTGATCAGTGAAGGCCGGGTCGCGCTCGATCTGGATGTGCCCGTGGAACGGCCGCGCCGGCGCGGTTCGGTGGAGCTGGCCCGGCTGGAGGGCAAGATTCTGGATCGGCTGTTCGGGTAGGGCTGTCGGGGGCAGGGCCCTGGAGGACCGCCTTCCCCCACTCCGTCGCAGCTTCGCAGCACCACCTCTCCCCCCCTCCGGAGGGAGAGGAAAGGAGCCAAGGTCGGCGAGCTCGCGCTTTTCCTCTCCCCCGTCGATCGGGGGAGAGGTGGCCCGAAGGGCCGGAGTGGGGTCGACCTTTCATCAAGCTCACCCGCTTGACCGGTTCGCCCACACCAACCCGATCAGCCCGACCAGCATGGTGACGACGCCGATATAGAGCCATTGCGACTGGCCGGTCATGAAGCTGCCGCCGACAACGCCGATGCCTTGCAGCGACCACAGCGCGCCGACGGCAAGCACAATCAACGCCAGCAGATTTTTGGTCAGCCTCATTGCCGGATCTCCCTTTTGAAGTCGATTGGTTACAGCATCGGGACCGCGATAAAAGAGCCAAAGGAAGTGGCCCGGCCGCGCCGAGCTCTACTTGGATATTAATGTTCGATCTTGTCAAACGGATGCCCGATAGCAACACAAAGATCATCGTTGATTGATCATCGCGTGCCGGAAAATCCCTGACAGACTGTTACCCAGCGACTCCAAACGTGTGCCATTGCCACGGAACCGCCAGATCACTGCCGCATTTCCCGCCTTATTTGGCACCTAACGGCTGGGGTCTGTCAAAAACGGAGCCATCCCCCAAATATGAAGAACCCAAAACAGACCGCGATTGTCGCGGTAACGATCGCTGCTGGCCTGATGGTCGGCGCTTCTTCGGCGACCGCCGCCGCCCAGTGCGGCCGCGCCTCGTGGTACGCCCTGCACTCCAGAACCGCCTCGGGCGAGCGCATGAACCCGTCGGCGATGACCGCCGCGCATCGCACCTTGCCTTTCGGCACCAAGCTCAGGGTGACCAACAAGAACAACGGCCGCAGCGTCGTCGTGCGCATCAACGATCGCGGTCCGTTCATCAAGGGACGCGTGCTCGACCTGTCGAAGGGCGCGGCCGGCCAGCTCGGCTTCATCGGCTCCGGCCACACTTCCGTGTGCATGGCGCGCGTCTAGAGCTTCCTGTGTCCGGCAAGGGCCGGACACATTACCTACACATTTCGCAGCCGCACACTGAGCCGGCTGGCACCGTTCGGCCCCGATTTCCATGGCCTTGAACCAAAGAAGCATTGGTCACGCAGCGTGACGTATTGCATCGCAGCAATTAGTTGTTAACTTCCCCGCGAGACATTTAGGCTCGGCGCTGCTCGTCGTGCCTTCGGTCGCAGGCAGCAGCGGGGTTTCTCGATGTTCTACCAGCTCTATGAGATGAACCACGCCGCCCTGCAGCCGGCGCGCCTCTATGCCGACGCGGTGCGGATGTTCTACTCCAATCCGCTCAATCCGTTTTCCCACACGCAATGGGGCCGTTCGATCGCGGCGACGGCCGAACTGTTCGAGCGCACCACGCGCCGCTACGGCAAGCCGGCCTTCGGCCTGAGCAAGACCGTGGTCGACTGGAAGAGCGTCGAGGTCGCCGAGAAGACCGTCTGGTCGAAGCCGTTCTGCAATCTCGTGCGCTTCGAGCGCGCTGTCCCCGCCGGGCGCAAGCCCGATCCGAAGCTTCTGATCGTGGCGCCGATGTCGGGCCATTATGCGACGCTGCTGCGCGGCACGGTGGAAGCGATGCTGCCCTATGCCGACGTGCACATCACCGACTGGGTCGATGCCCGCATGGTGCCGCTTGCCGACGGCCAATTCGATCTCGACGACTACATCGACTATGTCATCGACATGCTGCACACGCTCGGGCCGGACACGCATGTGATGGCGGTGTGCCAGCCTTCCGTGCCGGTGCTGGCCGCCGTGGCGCTGATGGAATCCAAGGGCGACCCGTTCGTGCCCTCGACGATGACGTTGATGGGCGGGCCTATCGACACGCGCAGCAACCCGACCGCGGTCAATCTGCTGGCGCAGGAAAAAGGCATCGACTGGTTCCGCGACAATGTCGTGATGCATGCGCCGTGGCCGGTGCCAGGCTTCGGCCGCGAGGTCTATCCAGGCTTCCTGCAGCTGTCCGGCTTCATGAGCATGAACCTCGATCGCCACATCATCGCCCACAAGGACTTCTTCATGCATCTGGTGAAGCATGATGGCGACAATGCCGAGAAGCACCGCGATTTCTACGACGAGTATCTGGCGGTCATGGACCTGACGGCCGAATTCTACCTGCAGACCGTCGACACCGTCTTCGTGCGGCAGGCCTTGCCAAAGGGCGAGATGACGCATCGCGGCACCAGGATCGATCCGTCGGCGATCCGCAACGTCGCGCTGTTCACGGTCGAAGGCGAGAACGACGACATATCAGGCCTTGGCCAGACCAAGGCAGCGCATGATCTTTGCCCCAATATCCCGGCTGAGCGGCACGCCCACTACATGCAGCCGGCGGTCGGCCATTACGGCGTGTTCAACGGTTCTCGCTTCCGCTCCGAAATCGTGCCGCGCATCGTCGACTTCATCACCAGCTACGGCCGCCAGGAGCGTGTCGCGGCGAAGCCGAAGCTGGTCCGCGCCGCCAAGAGATAATGCACGTCGTCCAAAATTGCGGGTTTTGGGACGATGATTTGCATAAAACCAAGCTTAACGGCGACAAGCCATGCGATTGACCGGTAAAAGCCGGCTGGCTGGCTGATTCTGTTGCACAAGTGCCGCTGTCCAGCCCCTCGGGTAACCATGCCGACAATCCGACCGTCGTCGTAATTGACACGGACTGTAAATCCCCCTTAACCTTTCGTTAATAACAAAGGGTGAGCGGGGACAATGATTTCCTCATCGATGGCGCGACGGCTGCGCGTGTATGTGGCGGCCGGGCTGGCAATGACGGCGGGCTGGGTGGCACCGGCCTTGGCGGGTGGAGCGATGGCGACCGGGGGGCTCACCTCGCAGCCGATCGGCCACTATGATTTCTGCAAGCTGCATCCGGGCGAGTGCTCGATCCGCCCGGCCAATCTGGCGCCGGCTCCGATGACCGACGCGCTGATGCGCAAGCTTCTCAATGTCACCGCCAGGGTCAACGCCGCCGTCAAGCCGATGAGCGACATGGACATCTACGGCAAGGACGAGGTCTGGGCCTATCCCGACAAGGGCGTCGGCGATTGCGAGGACTATGTGCTGGAAAAGCGACGCCAGCTTTCGCGCATGAGCATCTCGCTTGCCGATCTTCTGATCACCGTCGTGCGCAAGCCCGACGGCGAGGGCCACGCCGTGCTGACGGTGCGCACCGACGAGGGCGACTATGTGCTCGACAATCTGACCGACAAGGTCAAGCCATGGGACGCGACCGGCTACCGCTTCCTCAAGCGGCAGGCGATCGACAACACCGGCCGCTGGGTCTCGATCCGCGGTGGCCAGCAAGTTCTGGTCGGCGCGGTTCAGTAGGCACCGGCAACGGCGGCTTCCCTAGGGGCGGCATCCAACGCTTCGTCATCACAGGGCTGAGCAGGAGCGAAGCTCCGTCGCGAAGACCCCGGGATCCATGCCGTGATGCCGATGAAGAACGCTGCGGCGCAGGAACAGGCGCCTGCAATCGTCATACCGTCATCACCAGATCTTTTGCCCCGTCGCGACGCTCGCAACTCGCGGCATGGATCCTCGGGTCTGCGCGTCCGCTCCGCCCGTGGATGACGAAATCGATGGGCCCTCCGCCAGAATTCGCATTTCTCCGTGAACCATTTCGCTCCGGCCAGCGACACACAGCCGTGAACCGAAACCAACCATGGAGACTTCAGATGACTGCTTTTCTGCGAAACACCCTTCTTGCCGCTATCGCGGTGTCGAGCATGGCCGGATCCGCCATGGCCGATCAGACCACCAGCTGTGCCAAAGCCAACCTCAACGACCTCTGGGCCGGCCGCTGTTGCGGTGATGCCGGGGCGTCGGACTGCCTGGGCGGCGGAAACAATGGCCACGACCACGGCGATCATGGCCGGGGTGGAAATGGCGGCACCGCCGGCAAGAAATGATCTCACCACTTTGCCCGCCGGCGGGCAGTGTCCTCGTGAGGCAGGCGAACTTGTACCGGCGCGGACCGTCAGGCTACGGCCGCTGGTTCAACGCCCCGCGGATCGATGCGGTGATGCGGCGAAGCTCGGTTTCGTCGAGTTTCTCGATGTTTTCCGCCAGCAGATTGGCGAGCTCGGTGGCGGCGGGGGAAAGACCCGACGTGTCGAGTTTTACACGCGGGTGCGAGGCCTCGGCCAGCCGCGCCAGTTCCTCGGCATCGTCCCAGATGATGTTGAAATAGCCGATGATCTTCTGGATCAGCGTCCAGGTCGGGGCGCCTCGCCTGCCATGTTCGAGCGCCGACAGATAGGCGGCGCTGACGCCGATCGCCGCCGCCATGTCCTTCTGGCGGACACCACGTTCGCTTCTCAGCGTCCGCAGCTTCTCGCCGAACGGGGTCATGCGCCCATCCTCATGAACGGACCCGCCGCAGGCGGATATAGAGCGCACCCGAACCGCCGTGATTGCGGGCGGCATGGTCGTGGCTGGAGACGAGCGGCCGGAAGGCAGGCGTCGACAGCCAGGCCGGCACGGCGCGCCGCAACACGCCATCGCCGCCGGAGGACGAGCCCTTGCCGGTGATGACCAGGACATAGCGGACGCCGCCGGCATGCGCCCGGTGCAGAAACGAGAACAGCAGCGAGTAGGCCTCGTCCTGCGTCATGCCGTGCAGATCGACGCGGCCCTCGATCGGCAGCCGGCCCTTCGACAATTTGTCCAGCGTCGGTTCGTCGAGGCGGTGCGTGACATGCTGCGCCTTCGGCTTCGCGGTCCCTGCGACATTGGCGACGGGCTGGGCGGGCTGCGACTGGCTTGGCTTGGCCTCGGCAGGAATTTCGGGGATGTCCACGGCAAATTTCCCCTTCAGCGGCTTGGCCGTGCGCGCCACCAGGTTCCACAGAACCCGGTCGTCCTCGCTGAGCTTGTCCGGGCGCCGGGTCATCGGACCGCACCCGCAATGAGCGCGCGCGGCACCAGCGCATAAAAATCCGCGGCATTGCGGACCACGCCGGCGATCTCGCCCGCGGCATCGCCCGAACCGGCGAACAGGTCGCCCCGCGCCGGCCCGGTGATGGCGGAGCCAGTGTCCTGCGCGATCATCAGGCGGCGGAATGGTTTTGCGTCGAAGGCGGCGAGCGTCGGCGCGTCGATGTAAAAGGGCGTGCCGAATGTGTGCAGCAGGCGGTCGACGGCGATCGAGCGGCCCGGCGTCAGCGGCACCTTGGCGGCGGCGATCGGACCAAGGGCAACGTCCTCGACATCGGCCGGGCGGAAGAAAATGTAGGAGCGGTTCTGCCACAGGATCTCGTCGACGCGGTCCGGATGCGCCTTGAACCAGGCGCGGATCGATTGCATCGTCACTTCCGCCAGCGGGATCTCGCCAATCTCGCTCAGGACCTTGCCTGGTCCGGTGAAGCGCTGGCCGGATTTGGCGGCATAGGTGACGCGGGCAAGCCGGCCGTCGGTCATGGCGAGGCGTGCGGCACCTTGCACGTGAATGAAGAAGGCATCGACCTTGTCGGCCAACCAGGCGATTTCCAGGCCCTTGCCATCAAGCGCGCCGCGCTCGATCTCGCCACGGTCATGATATTCGACCGGCCCGTTCGGCGTCTGGCGCGCGAAAGCGAGATAGGGGTCCAGGCCCGGCGGCCGGTTTGCGTCATCGATATCGACGAGATCGGCCGGGCGCGACAGCAGC
>NZ_RZPL01000269.1:0-6825 GCF_004022805.1 Mesorhizobium sp. M7A.F.Ca.CA.002.04.1.1
GAACAGGGTGGCGAGACGCCGACCGAGGAACCAGGCGCCGCACTGCCGACCGAGGACGTCGCCGCATCGCAGCCGCATGCGATCACCGACGTGATCGGGCAGGCGCCGACGGCTGCCAACAGCGATCAGGCGGCAGCAGAGCCCACACCGGCGCAACACGACCATTGGTACTTCAACGCCGGCGAGGACGGAGGGGAACAGGCGCCGCGACCAGCTGCGTCCGGACCTGAAGCGCCTCAAGAACCGGCGGCCCTGGAAGTCCAGTCCACCTCCGCGGCCACGCCGACGACCGTCTCGGCGATAGACCGCGCAGCGGCGCCGGTGCGCTTCGTCTGGCGCACCGATGCCGAAGGCAAGTTCAGCGCGCTGTCGCCGGAATTCGCCGACATCGTCGGCAAGCCGGCGGCCGACGTGATTGGCCGACGCTTCAGGGATGTCGCCGCCACATTCGGCCTCGACCCCTCGGGCGAGATATCGGGGCTCCTCGAACGGCGCGATACCTGGTCCGGACGCTCCGTGCTGTGGCCGGTCGTCGGCACCGATCTGAAGATACCCGTCGACCTGGCGGCGCTGCCTGTCTATGGGCGCAGCCGCGCCTTCGAGGGTTTCCGCGGCTTCGGCGTTGCCCGCGCCAGCGACGCGGTCGTCGATCCGGAGGCCATCGGCATGGCGCTGGTGCCCAATGGCCGGGCGCCGGCAACGCCGGAACCGCAAGTCATCCAACCCGCGCCCGAACAGCCGAACGCTGAGGAGCCCAGGGCCGAGGACGCTCAGGCATCGGATCCGTTCAAGGGCGAGGTGCCGGCGCTGACCATCGTGCCGAAACAGGAGCGGCGCTTTGCCGACAAGGTGATCCGGCTCGCCGAACATCGCCAGCCAGCCAACGACAAGGGCCTCTCGACCCTGGAACGCAGCGCCTTCCGCGAAATCGGCGAGCGGCTGAAGAAGGAGAGTGCTCCGGTCGAGCCACCAGAGACTGAGACTGCTGAGGCGTCGGCAGCGGAGACCGAGGCTCCGGTCAAGGCGTCCGACGACCCGATGCGCACCGGCGGCATCCCTGCGTCAGGGCCAGAGAACGAACCGGTCGAGCCATCCGAGACCGATGTCGATGCCGAAGACGAGCAGGATCTGGCACGGCTTGACGGTCACCCGGACGAAGCGGCTCGTGAAGCCCCCCCTGGGATGAATGTGACGGGCTCGTTGCTGGACTATGCCGGCCAAGATGACGAACGTGGCCCCGTGGCGGCGGAACCAGAGAACACCGCTGCGGTTTCGCCCGGCGAAGAGCCTGAAGCCACTGACGCGACACATGATGTCCTCGATGACGACAGCATGACGTCAGCAGATTTTCGCGATGCCGAAGACAGCGAGGATTGGGCGCAGCCCGACGAGGAAGCCGCATCGCCTGACGAGCAGGCGGTTGCCGCGCAGGCCGTCAATGCAGGCGACGCTGCGGAAATACGCGTCGAGCGCCCTCGCCTGCAGGTTCCGCCGCTCAAGGCCGAAGGGTTCGTGCCGTCGGCGTTTTCCGCCGGAGATGAACACAAGGCCCCGGACACGTCGCTGCTCGGTAAGCTGCCCGTGCCGCTGCTCATCCATTCCGGAGACCAGTTGCACTATGCGAACGAGGAATTCCTCAGCCTGACCGGCTACGAGGCGCTCGACGATCTGGCGGATGCCGGCGGCCTCGGCGCGTTGTTTGCCGACCCCTATGCCGACGACGGCGTTTCCGACGGCACCGATCGCGCGCTGCGGTTGAAGACGCGTGATGGACAGGAATTCCCGATCGAGGCCATTTTGCGCTCTGTCCCCTGGCGCGACGGCAAGGCGCTGATGCTGGTCGTGCGACGCTCCGGCGAGGATGATGCGCCGGCGAGCCTGCATGTGGTTGGCGACGAGCAGACGCAGCCGGATATTTCCGAGCTCAAGGTGCGCATCGCCGAGATGCGCACCATTATCGACACCGCCACCGACGGCGTCGTGCTGATCGGCCGTGACGGCACCATCCGATCGATCAGCCGGCCGGCCGAAGCACTGTTCGGCTTCGACAGCGACGATGTGACCGGCAAGCCGTTCGCCTCGCTGTTTGCCATCGAAAGTCAGCGCGCGGCACGCGACTATCTCAACGGACTGTCCGAGCCCGGCGTGGCGAGTGTCATGAACGACGGCCGTGAGGTGATCGGTCGCGAATCGCAAGGCCGCTTCATTCCGCTGTTCATGACCATCGGCCGGCTGCCCAACGACAGCGGCTTCTGCGCCGTCGTTCGCGATATCACGCAGTGGAAGCGGGCCGAAGAGGACTTGACGCAGGCACGTGCGGTGGCCGAGCGCGCGTCCTCGCAGAAGACCGATTTCCTCGCCCGCATCAGCCACGAGATCCGCACCCCGCTCAACGCCATCATCGGCTTTTCCGAACTGATGGTCGACGAGAAGTTCGGACCTGTCGCCAACGACCGCTACCGCGACTATCTGCGCGACATCAACCGCTCGGGCAATCATGTGCTCGACCTGGTCAACGACCTGCTCGACATCTCCAAGATCGAGGCCGGCCAGCAGGAGATGGCCTATGAGGCGGTGTCGCTCAACGACACGCTGGCCGAGACGGTGGCGATGATGCAGCCGCAGGCCAATCGCGAACGGGTCATCATCCGCTCCAGCTTCGCTTCGCGGCTGCCGGAAGTGGTGGCGGACCTGCGCAGCGTGCGCCAGATCGCGCTCAACATCCTGTCGAATGCCATCCGCTACACCCAGGCCGGCGGCCAGGTGATCGTCTCGACCGCCTATGAGACGTCGGGCGACGTCGTCATGCGGGTGCGCGACACCGGCATCGGCATGAGCCATGCCGAGATCGAGCAGGCGCTGAAGCCGTTCAAGCAGATCAACGCGCTGAAGCGCGGACGCGGCGACGGCACCGGGCTTGGACTGCCTTTGACCAAAGCGATGGTGGAAGCCAACCGTGCCCGGTTCACCATCAATTCGACCCCGGGCGAAGGCACCTTGGTCGAGGTCGCTTTTCCATCGACCCGTGTGCTCGCGGAATAGATCAGCCCTCCACGCTTCGATCCCGATAAAAAGAAAAAGGCGCCCAAAGGCGCCTTAAGAGATGGGATTGCTGTCACAACGGGGGCTTGAGCGAATTCGGATCCTCGGGGCTGAGGAACGGGATTTCTCCCTCAAGTTACCTGCGACTATCGACGCCGGACCTTAACAACCCCTTACCGGGGCGCCGGAAAATTTACGAATGTGTACCACTCATGAAATCTAGGTAAATTCTAGCGAGATATTTCGTTAACCATTCCGAAGTCACTTTTTCATACGTGTCGTTGCCTCAAAACCGGGCCACTTTTGAGCGACATGCATTAGCAGCTACTCGGCCAATTGCGGCAGGTTCTTGAACAGCTCAAGCGCCTCTGGATTGGCGAGCGCCTCCTTGTTCTTGATGGCGCGGCCATGCACCACGTCGCGCACCGCAAGCTCGGTGATCTTGCCCGACTTGGTGCGTGGGATGTCGGTGACGGCGACGATCCTTGCCGGCACGTGACGCGGGCTCGCGCCGCTACGGATTTTTGCCCGTATGCGTTTTTCCAGATCCTCGTCGAGCTGCACGCCGGCGGCCAGGCGCACGAACAGGATGACGCGCACGTCGTTGTCGAAGTCCTGTCCGATGCACAATGCTTCCAGGATCTCAGGCATCTGCTCGACCTGATTGTAGATCTCCGCCGTGCCGATCCTCACCCCGCCCGGGTTGAGCGTGGCGTCGGAGCGGCCATGGATGATGAGGCCGCCATGCTCGGTCCATTCGGCGAAATCGCCATGACACCAGACATTGTCGAAGCGCTCGAAATAGGCCGCCCGGTACTTCTTGCCATCGGGGTCGTTCCAGAAGCCGATCGGCATCGCCGGAAAGGCTTTTGCGCAGACCAACTCGCCCTTCTCCTGTCGGACCGGCCTGCCGTCGTCGTCCCAGACATCGACGGCCAGGCCGAGGCCGGGTCCCTGGATCTCGCCGGTCCAGACCGGCTGCGTCGGCACGCCGAGCACGAAGCAGGAGACGATGTCGGTGCCGCCGGAGACCGAGGCCAGATGTACGTCCTTCTTGATGCCGTCATAGACAAAGCGGAAATCTTCCGGCGACAGCGGCGAGCCGGTGGAGGAGATTGCCCGCACAGTGGACAGATCATGCGTGCGGATCGGCTTGAGGCCGGCCTTGCGCACGGAATCGATGAACTTGGCCGAGGTGCCGAGGAAAGTCATCTTCTCGGCATCGGCGAAATCGAACAGCACATTGCCGTCGGGGTAGAAGGGCGAACCGTCATAGAGCAGCAGCGTCGCACCCGAAGCGAGCCCCGACACCAGCCAGTTCCACATCATCCAGCCGCAGGTGGTGAAGTAGAAAAAGCGGTCGCCGTCGGTGAGACCGGCATGCAGCCGGTGTTCCTTGACATGCTGGATCAGCGTGCCGCCGGCCGAATGGACGATGCATTTGGGAATGCCGGTCGTTCCCGACGAAAACAGGATGTAAAGCGGATGCGAAAACGGCAGCGGCTCGAAGGCGACGGGCTTGCCGGCGAAGGGCGACAGCGCCTCTTCCAGCGCCACCGCCTTGTCGATGATCCCGGCGACATCGCTCGATGTGCCGAGATAGTCGACGACCAGGATCTTGCGGACAGTGCCGAGCTTGGCCGCGACCGCGGCGATCTTGTCGGCGACTTCGATCGCCTTGCCATTGTACCAATAGCCATCCGGCGCGATGAAGACGACGGGCTCGATCTGGCCGAACCTGTCGAGCACGCCCTGCTCGCCGAAATCGGGAGAGCAGGACGACCAGACGGCGCCGACCGAGGCGGCGGCCAGCATGGCGGCGACGGTCTCCGGCATGTTGGGCATCATGGCGGCAATGCGGTCGCCCTTCTTCACCTTGAGCGACAGGAAAAGCTGCTGCAGCCGCGAGGTCAGCGCGTGCAACTCGTTCCAGGACAGCCGGCGCTCGACCTTGTCTTCGCCGCGAAACACGATTGCGTCGCCTGAGCCGGTCTTCTTCAGCAGATTCCCGGCGAAATTCAGTGTCGCATCGGGAAAGAAAGAAGCGCCGGGCATCTTGTCGCCGTCGACGAGCAGCTTGTCGCCCTTGTCGCCGACGATGCCGCAGAAATCCCAGACCAGGCTCCAGAACCCTTCACGGTCCTCGACCGACCAGGCGTGAAGCTGCGAATACGAGGAAAACGCTACGCCGGCTTTGACTCCGGCGGCTTTGGTGAAGGCGGTCAAGGGTGCTGCGTCAATCTGGTCTTGCGTCGGGGTCCAGAGCGGTTGTTCGGCAGCCATGATCGTTCCTCCACGGTCGCCATCGCTTATGCATATCGCAGCGCAGCAGAGCAAGATTTTGTTCGGCTGATGCGACCAGATGTGCGCAAATGCCATCGCCGGGCCATAAAGACTTGAAATGCCTCAGCCCTAAGTCGTAGTGACAACTTGAAGTCGTAGTGACGGCCGGAAGTCCTGGTCACGACTGGAGTCGTGGTGACGACCGGGGCCGTGGTGACGACCGGGGTCGTGGTGACACCTGGGGTTACACCCGTCGGGCGATTGTCGGAATGGAAGCATACGGGGCCATATGCCATCATCTATGATCCGGCGCGGAATATGGGCGATCGGCGCTGCCGTGATCGTCGTCGCGCTGGTCGTTGCCGCCCTGCCGCTGATTGCCTCCACCCGTATCGTGCGCGACCGCATCGCCTGGGAAATGAGTGCGTGGAGCGGCTTCCGTGTCGCCATCGACGGTTCGCCGCGTATCGAGGTCTGGCCGACATTCCGCGCCATCCTGACCGATGTGACGCTGTCACAATGGACCGACACCGAGGCGCCGCCGGTGGTCGAGGCAGAACGGGTCGAGGTCGACCTTTCCGCCATGGCGGCCTTGCGCGGCGACGTGGTGTTTTCGACGGCGCGGCTGGTGCGGCCGACGATCCGGGTCCAGCGCACGCCTGCCGGCCTTTTCCTGCCCGCTGTCCCGACCGGCGGGCGCATCACGCGCTCCATCGACACGGCGCGCGGCCTGGTCAACGCCGACCCCGCCAAACCGGACCTCGACAAGCTGCCTACCGACACCTTCGGCACGGTCGAGTTTCGTGACGGCCGCATGGTAGCCTCCATCGGCGGCAAGGACGTCGAGATCCTGAGCAGTTTGAACGGTCAGGCAAATTGGGCGGCGATGAACAGCAATGCGACGCTGTCGGCAACCGGCATCTGGCGGGGCGAAAGCGTCGCGCTGGACGTCGCCTCGGCCAAACCGCTTGTGCTGTTTGCCGGCGGCACGGCGCCGCTGACACTGTCCTTCAAGGCGGCGCCCGCCACCTTCTCGTTCGACGGCACGGCCAGCATGTCTGAAAATACCTATTTCGACGGTCAAGCGAAGTTCTCGGCACCCTCGCTGCGGCGTGTCCTGGAATGGTCGCAGGCCGGCATCGCTCCGGGTGCGGCGATCGGCTCGGTCAGCATTTCGAGCAAGATCACCGCGACCGGCGGGCGCGTCAAGTTCGACAACACGGCGATTGCACTCGACAACAATCCGGGGATGGGTGCGCTGGACCTCTCGCTTGGTGAAGCACAACCGGTGATCTCCGGCACGCTCGCCTTCGACACGCTCGACCTCAGATCGTTTCTGTCGGCCTTCACCCCGCTGGTGCCGACCGGAGGGGCGGGGCCTGGCGAAATCGACACAAGTTTCGCCGACAAGATCAATCTCGATCTCAGGCTGTCGGCGGCGCACGCCACGGCGGGGCCGATCCAGCTCGCCGACGTCGCCGCCACCGCACAGGTCAAGGA
>NZ_RZPL01000026.1:0-17574 GCF_004022805.1 Mesorhizobium sp. M7A.F.Ca.CA.002.04.1.1
CTCCTGCAGATCCTCGGGCACCGAGGACGAGCCGTGCATGACCAGGTGCATGTTCGGCAGGCGGCGATGGATCTCCTCGATGACGTTCATGGCCAGCACCGCGCCGTCCGGCTTGCGCGAGAATTTGTAGGCGCCATGGCTGGTGCCCATGGCCACCGCCAGCGCATCGACATGGGTGTCCTTGACGAACTCGACCGCCTGTTCGGGATCGGTCAAAAGCTGGTCGTGGCTGATCGCGCCTTCGACGCCGTGGCCGTCTTCCTGCTCGCCGCCGCCGCTCTCGAGCGAGCCGAGCACGCCGATCTCGCCTTCGACGGACACGCCGCCCCAATGCGCCATGTCGACGACGCGCTTGGTGATGCCGGAATTGTAGGCGTAGTCGGCCGGCGTCTTGCCGTCTTCCTTCAGCGATCCGTCCATCATGACGGAGGTGAAGCCGTACTGGATCGCGGTGACGCAGGTGGCTTCGTTGTTGCCATGGTCGAGATGCATGCAGACCGGAATGTCGGGATGGATTTCGACCAGCGCGTCGATCAGCTTGGCCAGCACCACGTCATTGGCATAGGCGCGCGCGCCGCGGCTAGCCTGCAGGATGACCGGCGACTTGGTCTCCTCGGCGGCCTCCATGATGGCGAGGCCCTGTTCCATGTTGTTCATGTTGAAAGCGGGCACGCCATAGCCGTATTCGGCGGCGTGGTCGAGCAATTGTCTCAGTGTTATGCGAGCCACCCAATAGTCTCCCGTATCTGGTTTCAAGCGCAACGTCGCGGGCCGGCCGGTTTGCCGGTCGGCCCTTGATGCTTCTGGCGGGATTTCAAGGGAACCGCAACCTTCGGAGCGCTTCTCGATCGCAATTCTTGTTGCAGGGTTGAAATCCGGCCAGTTTGACGACCTCAGGCCGCGATCAGGTCCCGCGCCGCCAGGAGTTGCACGCAGGCGTTCGCCGCTTCCTTGCCCTTGACAGTGAAGTGCTCGAAGAAGAAGCGGTGGTGCTCGGCGCTGTCGTGGTAGTTGTGCGGGGTGAGCACCGCCGACAGCACCGGCACGCCGGTCGACAGCTGCACGTTCATCATGCCGTCGATGACAGCACTTGCGACGAACTCATGCCGGTAGATGCCGCCATTGACCACAAAGGCTGTGCCGAGGATCGCGGCATAACGGCCGGTCCCGGCCAGGGTCTTGGCATGCAGGGGAATTTCATAGGCGCCGGGCACGTCGAAGATGTCGACGGTGAAGCGCTCGTCTCCCAGAGAGGCCAGTTCAGCTTCGAAGGCCTGTACGCACTGGTCGACGATGTCGGCATGCCAGCGCGCGCGGATAACGGCGATGCGGGTCGTTTCATAGTCTTTATGGGAATGCTGATTCATGGGTCCATCCTTCCGTTTCGAACCAGAATCAGGACGCACGATACGGATTAAGCCCGCAAAAAGCGGGCCGGCTTCCGTTTCGTCCTCTTCCATCCGGACTGTAACCGTCGGCTCCGGAATCACACCGGATCTGCTGACCTTTCCACTAGAGCGCCACGCGTCCCTTGGACGCGTAAAGGACGCTCTAGCACTTAAGAATCCACGCATTGATGCGTGGACCGGAAAGCGCTCGCGGGCTTGGGTAGAAACCCTTACCGCCGGTGGGGACTTTCACCCCGCCCTGAGAACATTAACGGCTTTGTATGAAAGGGCAGGACGCTGCTGTCAACCGTGAGAAGGTTGGGCCAAGCACGTTCGACTACCGCGTGCGCCACGCCGCCGCCGATGCGGCGATCAGCATGAGCAGTGCTGCAACCATCACGCAGACAGCAAAGCCGAAGTTGGAATAAAGCGGCCCGAAGCTGGTGGTGCCGACAAAGACCGCGAGGTAAGTCACCGCACTGTTCAGCCCCATGATCGTGCCGCGCCGCGACGGATCGAGCGCCGACAGGCGCATCACCAGGACGTTCAGGCCGAAATGATTGGCCAGTCCCCAGATTGCCACCATGGTCAAGGTCAGCCCGAAACTGTCGCTCGTCGCCGCCATCGCGACGTAGACGACGGCGACAAGAAGATAGGCAAACGGCATGACGCGCCGCGCACCCAGTCTGTCGATGACGCCGTCGAGCAGAGCAGCGGTGCCGAAGCCTATGCCGTAGGCAAGCGCCGCCAGGCCATTGGCACTCACCGGCTGTCCAAGCCCGACATGAAGATGGTCGCCGAGATAGCCATAGACGCCGTAGAACGAAGTCATGAAGGCCGCGCACGCGACCAGCAGCGGCAGGATTCCGGGAATGCCGAGCGCTTCCAGCGGGGCGGGCGCCGGTCCGGCCTTCCTGGTGTCGCTGAGCGACGTCACTGTCAGTCCCATCCATGCAAGGGCCGCAAGCACCGCGACCGCCACGAAAACGGCGCGCCAATGCACAAGATCGGCAAGCACGGCCGACAGCGAGACGCCGGCGACCATGCTGAGCGTCCATCCGGTCAGCACGACGCCGATCGTGCCGCTCTCCCTGCCCGGTGGGGCGATGGCCGCCGCGCTGGCATAGATCGCCGGCATGGCGACGCCGGCGGCGATGCCGGCCAGCAGCTGTGCGGCGACCAGCATGATCACCGTGGGTGCCGCGGCGCTGGCGACCAGCGCCAGTGCCAACAGCAGCAGTGCGCCCTGCAGCATTCTGCGAGCACCGAGCCGGTCGATGTAGCGCGCCAGGAACAGCGCGCTGGCAGAGGTGCCGAGGCCGAACGCGGCCGCCGCAATCATCACGGCCGGCACGCTGGTCCCGAACGACGAGGCGACAGCCGGTGCAATCGGACCCAGCACCAGCGAGTTCGAGCCGATGACCGCGATGCAGCCCGTCAACAGATAGGCAAGCGCCGGGATCGGGGCTCGGGCAGTCAATGGTGCAAGTTGATCAATGTTCGACATATCGGCATAATGGCCGTATTCTATTCAGCGGAGAACCAGGAATTTCGCCATGGATGAAGAAACAGATGGCATTCTGCAGAACAGGCCGGCGGCCCGCGATCTCGACGCGATAGACCGAAGAATATTAGGTGTCCTGGTCGATGATGCCACGATCAGCTACGCCGAACTCGGCGATCGCGTCGGCTTGTCGCCACCGGCAGCGCATGAGCGGGTCAAACGGCTCCGGCGCAGCGGCGCCATCCGCAACACGGTCACCATCATCGATCCCCGGGCGGTGAAAAAGCCTTTGCTCGCCTTTGTCCATATCGACACCAGGGGCTGGGGAAAGACGCCGGAACTGATGGCGGTCTCGCAATATCCCGAAGTGGAGGAAATCCATACCGTCGCCGGCGACACCTGCATGCTGCTGAAGGTCCGCACCGAAGACACCAGGGCCCTCGAAGGCCTTTTGGCGCGCCTCTACGAAACGCCGGGCGTCACCTCGACGCGCAGCTATGTGGTGCTCTCGACCTATCTGGAGCGGCCGGTGCAGCCGGGTATCACCGAGACTTGGCCGACACCCAAGCACATGGCCGAGCCTCTGTACTAGAAGCGAGCGGCTACGCCCGCTCGGGAAACATCTGCTTCAGGCCCTCGCGCGAGGCCTTGGCGACACCGCGCTCGGTGATCAGGCCGGTCACCAGCCGCGCCGGCGTCACGTCGAAGGCCGGGTTGGCCGCCGGCGTCGTCTCAGGCGAAATGCGCACCTGGGCAATCTCGCCGGCGGCGGTCTTGCCCCAGACCAGCGAGACCTCGTCGGCCGAGCGTTGCTCGATCGGGATTTCGGCCAGTCCGTCATGCACCGTCCAGTCGATGGTCGGCGACGGCAGCGCGACATAGAACGGCACGTCGTTGTCGGCGGCGGCGAGCGCCTTGAGATAGGTGCCGATCTTGTTGCAGACGTCGCCGTCGGCGGTGGTGCGGTCGGTACCGACGATGACCATGTCGATTGCGCCGCGCTGCATCAGATGGCCGCCGGCATTGTCGACGATCAGCGTGTGCGGCACGCCGTGCCCGGCCATCTCCCAGGCGGTCAGCTGGGCGCCCTGGTTGCGCGGCCGCGTCTCGTCGACATAGACATGGACCGGAATGCCGGCTTCTGTGGCCAGGTAGATCGGCGCGGTCGCCGTGCCGTAATCGACCGTCGCCAGCCAGCCGGCATTGCAATGGGTCAGGATGTTGACCGGCTCGCCCTTCTGCTTGCGCGCCGCGATCGCCTTGATGATGGTGAGACCGTTCTCGCCGATGGCGCGGTTGAGGCCGACATCTTCGTCGGCGATCTCACTGGCCCGCCGATAGGCGGCTGCAGCGCGTTGTTCGGTAGGCAAAGGCCGCAGGAAGCGCCGCATTTCGTCCAGCGCCCAGCGCAGATTGATCGCGGTCGGCCGCGTCTCGTGCAGGGTCTCCCACACGGCGTCGAGCGCTGCATCCGACGCATCGTCGGCCATCTGCATGGCGACGCCATAGGCAGCGGTGACGCCGATCAGCGGCGCGCCGCGCACCCACATGTCGCGGATGGCGGTGGCGATGCCGGCAACCGTGCCGATCCTCTCGATGCGGAAATCATGCGGCAGCCAGCGCTGGTCGATGATATCGACCGAACGGCCATCGTCGCTCAGCCAGATGGTGCGATAGTGGCGGTCGCCGACGTTCAAATGCTGCTCTCCTGTTCGATCAGCGCGGCCAGTTGGTTGACCTCGTCGATGCTGTGGATCTGGCGCCGGTTGACGGCGAGGTGGCGGCCGAATTTCAGCGCCTTTGCTTCACAACTGGCGCGCAGATCCTCGTCGGCAATGGTCTCGAAATCGGCATTGTGAGCGAGACCGAGGATGCGCCGGTGCACTTCGACGCCGGCAAAGCCTAGCAGATCGGTCCAGATCTGGTGCAGCACATGGTCGAGCGCCTGCTCTGAGGCAAGGATGTCGCCCTGGTCCTCGAACAGGCTCTTTTGGTAGAGCATGCCGGTGCGCTCGCTGCGCCATAGATGCGAAAACTCGGCGCGGAACACCGCCCAGGTCTCGACCGTCACACCGAGCAGATAGGCGCGCATGGCGTCGCGCTTGCCCTTCTGTTCGTGACCGCGTTGCGAGAAGAAGGACATCCAGAAATTGGCAAGCAGCATGCCGACGTCGAAAGCCATCGGGCCGTAGAAGGCGAACTCCGGATCGATCATCCGGGTCTCCGTGTCGGTGACCATGATCGAACCGGAATGCAGGTCGCCATGCAGCAGCGTTTCGGCATTGGCGGCGAAGATGTGCTTCAGCCGCTGCGCCTCGACCTTGAGGTCGCGGTCGGCGCGCAGTTCGGCGACCAGGCCGTCGAGCTGCGGCGAGGTGTGCCGGTTCATCTTGGCATCGAAATAGGGATCGGAGAACACGAGGTTTTCGGTGATGTCGCAAAGCTCGGCATTGTCGGCGAACAGCGCCAGATCGGCCTTGCGGTCCTTGGCGGTCATATGCAGGTCGGAGCCGCGAAACAGCGTGCGGGCCATGAACAGGCCGATATCCCGGGCGATGTTCGGCAGTTGGCGGCCGTCGATCAGGGCACGGCGCAGGATGATATGCGGCGGCGCAAGATATTCCATGATGATCAGCGCCTGACCTTCATCGAAATAATGGATCGCCGGCACCGAGCCCGGCGCGCGCGCCTCTTGCCTGGTCAGCGCGTGATATTCGAAGAAGGAGCGCTTCAACGGCAGCGGCCAGCTGTCGCCGACCAGGCGGACATAGGGCAGGGCCTGCTTGACCACGGCCGCACCGCTGGCGCCCTCGACGATGAACACCAGGTTGAGATTGCCGTCGCCGACCTCGCGGACCTTCCAGGCGCCGGTGTCCTTGCCGATCTTCGCGCACAGCGCCTCGTTGCCGCCAAGGCGTGCAGCCAGGGTTTCGACCGATAGGGCTTCGAACGGCAATTCTTCAGTCATCGTTATCCTCCCGCATATGCGCTTCCAACATAACGGAGGCGTGGCGGCCGGGCCAAGCTAGGAAGCGATCTGGCAATTGTCAATCGTGTTGACAATTGCCGATACAGCCCATAGCGTCATGTCAGGGAGGAACGCATGGTCGGCAATGCCGTGTTCCGCGTAGAGGGACTGAGGAAATCCTTTGGCCATAACGAGGTGCTTGGCGGCGTCTCGCTGGAACTGCATGCCGGTGAAGTGACCGTGCTGATGGGCGCCAACGGCGCCGGCAAATCCACCCTCGTCAAGATCATCTCTGGTGTCTACGAACGCGGCGGCGGGACGATGGCGCTCGCCGACCAGGATTTCGCGCCGAAAACCCCGGCCGAGGCGATCCGCGCCGGCGTCGTCACCGTGCATCAGAACATCAACGACGGTGTCGTCGCCGATCTCGACGTCGCCACCAACCTGACGCTGGACCGGCTGAGCGGCAGCGGTGCGCCGACCCTGTTCAATCCAATGCGCGTGCGGCGAGAGGCCAAGACGGTTGCCGACCGCATGGGGCTGGCCATCGATTTGAAGGCGCGGGTGAGTGATCTTTCGCTGGCCGATCGTCAGATGGTGGCGATTGCCCGCGCGCTGGCGCACAAGCCGAAAGTGCTGATCCTCGACGAGCCGACCTCATCGCTCTCCAGCGCCGAGGCTGATCGGCTGTTTGCCCTGATCGACAGGCTGCGCGAGCAAGGCGTGGCCATCCTCTACATCTCGCACCGTATGTCGGACATAAGGCGGCTGGCCGACCGCATCGTATCCATGCGGGACGGGATCATCTCAGGCATTTTCGACAAGAAACCGCTCGACTATGAAGGCGCGGTCAACGCCATGCTCGGCCGCAAGATCCATCTCGACCGGATTGTTGTCAGGGATTCGGCCAATGCCGTCTTCAAGATAGACGGTCTGCGCATCGCACAAGGCGCACGGCCGATCTCGCTGACGCTCGGCGACGGTGAGGTCGTTGCCATCACCGGCCTCGTCGGCGTCGGCAAGACGGCGCTTGCCGAGACGCTGTTTGGCGTGCGCCAGCCGCTGGCCGGCACAATGACGCTGAACGGCAGGCCTTATGCGCCTGAAACAGCCGGCGAGGCGATCGCCGCCGGCGTGTTCCTCGTTGCCAAGGACCGCGGCGAGAACGGCATCGTCGGCGGCTTCAACATCCAGGAAAATATCAGCCTGCCGTTTCACAAGCGCATGTCACGTTTCGCTGTTCTCAAGCGCCGTCTGGAACGCGCCACGGCGCGCCGGCAGATCGAGGAGCTGGGCATCGTCTGCCGCTCCGAGAAGGACGAGATGTCGGAGCTCTCCGGCGGCAACCAGCAGAAGGTGATGGTCGCCCGCTGGATGGCCCAGCATGCGAGACTGTTCATTCTGGACGAGCCGTTTCAGGGCGTCGATATTTCCGCCCGGCGCGACATCGCCGCCAAGCTCAGGGCCAGTGCAAACGGACGCGCCACGCTGCTGTTCGTCACCGAACTCGACGAGGCGCTGGAGACCGCCGATCGCATCCTGGTCATGTCGGAACAGACCATCGTCGGCGAGCACCGCAATGCCGATGTCGATCTCGACCGCCTGTTGGCCGAGGTCGCCGGCGGGCCGCTGCACAGTGCCGCCTGAGCGCGGGCGTTAGGAATGGGAATGGAAAGAGCATGGGTTCGGATTGGCTAAAAACGGCAGCAGCGCGCGGGAGCGCCGAATGACATTGCGCGACCACGCCATCCGCTACGGATTCATCGTGCTCTTGTTCGGGCTCGTCGCCTATTTCTCGATCGCCGCCGACGGTTTCGTTTCGCCGCAAAGTGCGGTTTTCATCTTCCAGTCGGTCGCCATCACCGGCGTGCTGGCGCTCGGCGTCACCGCCACGCTGGTCGTCGGAGGTTTTGATCTGTCGATCGGCTCGGTCGCCACCTCAGCCATGATGGCGGCCGCCTATGTCATGGTGGTGCTGGAGCAGAACGCCCTTGTCGCGGTCGTCGTCTGCCTGCTCATCGGCGCCATCGTCGGCCTGATCAATGGCTGGCTGATCGTCTACATGCGTGTGCCCGATCTGCTGGCGACGCTCGGCATGATGTTCCTGCTCGTCGGCCTGCAGCGCATTCCAACCGAAGGCCGCTCGATCGCCACCGGCATGACCATGCCTGATGGTTCGGTCGCCAACGGCAAATTCTCCGACGCCTTCCTGGCGCTTGGCCGCCACCGCTTCGACTTCTTCATCCCGAACCTCATTCCAGTGTCGGTGGTGGTGCTGCTCGTGCTCGCCGTGCTGATCTGGTTCTTCCTCGAATACACCCGTTTCGGCCGCATGATGTATGCCGTCGGCAGCAATGAGCGCGCCGCCGAACTCGCCGGCGCGCCTGTCAAGGCATACAAGATCTGGGCTTACGTCATTTCAGGTGTTTTTGCCTCGATCGGGGGCATTTTGCTCGCTGCCCGGCTTGGACGCGGCGACATCGCCTCGGGTAATAATCTGCTGCTCGATGCGGTTGCCGCAGCGCTGATCGGCTACGCGGTGCTGGGTGCCGCCAAGCCGAACGCCTTCGGCACCGCCATCGGCGCGCTGTTCGTCGGCATCTTGCTTCAGGGCCTGACGATGATGAACGCGCCTTACTACACGCAGGATTTCATCAAGGGCGTGGTTCTGGTCGTCGCCCTTGTCTTCACCTTTGCGCTTTCGGGCAGGGGCAGGAGATAGCTTTCGACCGGAACAGGATTTTCGAGTTCAACAAGAGTGGAGGAAAACAAAGTGAGCATTACAAGAAGACTTCTGGGGAAGGTGGCGCTCGGATTGGCCGGCGCAACTATGCTGATGCAGGTCCCGGCTTTTGCCGCGGACAAGCCGGCGCCCTTCGACAAGCCCGGCGTCAAGATCGCGCTGGTGCGCTATCTCTCGACCGGCGACTTCTTCCAGGCCTATCTCTCGGGCGTCGAGGCGCAGTCGAAGGCGCTCGGCATCGACCTGCGCGTCCTCGACAGCCGCCAGGATGCGGCTCTTCAGTCCGACATGGTCGACCAGGCCATCGCGCTCGGCGTGCAGGGCATCATCATCCAGCACGGCCTGACGGAATCGATGAAGGACGCCGCGCAGCGTGCGGTCGACGCCGGCATCAAGGTTGTGGCCTTCGACGTCAATGTCGAAAACCCCAAGATCCCGCAGATCGAACAGTCCGATCGCGACCTGGCACGCCTCGCGCTCGAGCAGGCGGTCAAGGACAATGGCGAGAGCTGGAATGCCGGCTATGTCTATGTCGCCGGCATCGCGCCGCTCGACCGCCGCAACGAGACCTGGGTTGACGTCAAGAAGAAATATGCCGGCATCAAGGAAGTCGCGATGTTCGGCACGCTCGACAATCCGATCGCCAACTCCGTCGCCAACCAGGCGCGTTCGGTGCTGACGGCGCATCCCGACATCAAGGTGATGTTCGCTCCCTATGACGAATTCGCCAAGGGCGTGAAGATCGCTGTCGACGAAGCGGGCTTGAACAAGGGCATCAAGATCTATTCGGCCGACATTTCGACCTCGGACATCGCTGCGATGCGCGAGCCCGACAGCGCCTGGGCCGCGACCGCCGCGACCAACCCGGCCGTCGTCGGCCAGGTCTCGGTGCGTGCGCTGGCACAGCTGCTGGCCGGTGAAGACCCCGGCCACAACGTCGTCGTGCCGCCGACACTGATCACCCAGAAGGACCTCATCGACAAGGACATCAAGAACATGGAGGACCTGTCGGCCAAGCTGCCGCAGTTCGCCCACGCCGATGTCGCGATGCCGGCCTGGATGCCGAACCCGAACGCCAAGTAACTTTCGCTATCGAAGGCCGCCTGCAGCCGCTTGCTGCAGGCGGCCTTTTTGCTGAATATCTGCAGCCGGCGCCAGGCTCCGGCCCAAGGTTCGGTGCGTATATGGAAGCTCAGGCGGCAATCGAGGAAAACCTGTCCGGCGCCGTCGCCGGAACCTTGTTTCGATGCCCGCAGGCCACCACGGGTGTCGTGGTGTTGGGTGGGTCGAGTGGCCGCGTCGATGTCGGGCGCGCACGGCTCTTTGCAAACGAGGGCTCGTCGGCTTTGGCCCTGCAATGGTTCGGCGGTGAGGGCCAGCCTCCCGGAATATGCGAAATTCCCCTCGAAACCTTCTTCGCGGCAACCGATTGTCTCCTTGAAACAGGATGCCACCGCATCGTCTATGTCGGCACATCCAAGGGTGCCGAGGCCTCACTGCTTGCGGCGGTCCATGACCCGCGCATCGACGCTGTGGTCGCCATCAGCCCGTCATCGGTGATTTGGGGAAATATTGGTGCTGGCCCGGATGGCGTCAGCTGGCCTGAACGATCCTCATGGTCGCTCGACGGAATCCCCCTGCCGTTTGTGCCGACGGATCCAAACTGGACACCAGAATACGTGGATGGCTTGGTATCCTACAGGGGACTCTTCGAACATTGCTTGAAAACCTTCAGGCAGGAAGCGGCTGCGGCGACCATCCCCGTTGAGACCGCATCGGCCGAGATCCTGCTGGTCGCAGGCGGCGACGATGCGCTGTGGCCCTCGCTATGGTTCGCGACAGAAATTGTTCGGCGGCGCAGCGAAGCAGGCAAGATCACACATCTCGTGTCATCGCCGGATGCGGGGCATCGCATTCTCTTGCCTGGCGAGAACACACCACGCTCGACATTGCATGCACATGGCGGCAATGACGAGGCCGAATCACGGTTGGGCAGAATGGCGTGGGAAGGCATCCGAGAACTGCTGTAGCTGCAGATCCCGAATACCTTCGCCTGTTTTGCGTCAGTCTCGGCCGGTTTCCCTACCGCATCGCTGCCGCGATATTGCCGCCGTCGACGGTCGTCACGTCGGCGGTGGTGCGGTCGGCCAGCGCATGATGCAGGAAGGCCTGCGCCACGTCCTGCGCCGTCACTTCCTGGCCGAGCAGATTGCCGGACATGTAGTCCTTCTCCGACACGCCGCGCGCGCCTGAGCGGCTGGCAATCATGGCGTCGGTCAAAAGGCCCGAGCGGATGCGGTCGGCGTTGACGGCGTTCGAGCGGATGCCATGCGCGCCATAGTCGAGCGCGTACTGCCTGGACAGGAACAGCGTCGCCGCCTTCGGCACGCCATAGGCGCCGAACTTCGGGCCGGGGTTGACGGCCTGCTTGGAGGTGTTGAACAGAAGCACGCCGCCTGTGCCCTGTTCGAGCATGATGCGCACGGCGTTCTGCGCCACCGATTGGTGGGCGAAGAAATTGAGCTCGAAACTCTTGCGCAGGAGCGCGTCGTCAAGCTCGCCGATGCGGCCTTCCCAGGCGGCGCCGGCATTGGAAACCAGGATGTCGACACCGCCGAACACGGCGACCGCTTTGTCGAAGGCGGCACGCACCTGTGCCGGGTCGGTGATGTCTGCGGCGACGCCGATCGAATTGTTGCCGGCTTTCTTCGCTGCATCGGCGGCTTTTTCGGCGTCGAGATCGACGACGACGGCATGGGCGCCATTGTCGGCGAACAGCTTTGCCGTCGCTGCACCGATCGCGCCGGCACCGCCGGTGATCAGCACCACCTGGCCGGTCAGCGGCTTCGGCTTGTTGGAGGCGAGCTTGGCCTGTTCCAGCGACCAGTATTCGAGCGGGAACAGGTCGGCCTTGGAAAGCGGATGGAACCGGCCGACGGCCTCGGCGCCACGCACTGCCTCGATCCACATCTCACCGACATCCGACGCGATCTTCGCGTCCTTCAGGGTGCGGCCGTGGCCGAACATGCCGAGGCCGGGCACCAGCGTCAGCCGCGGCATCTGGTCGAGCATGGTGCGCTTGACGTCGTCGAGCGCATCATTGGTTTCGAAATAGGCGCGATAATCCTTGGCGAACGCGTCGACATGGCTCTTGATCACCGCCTTGTAGTCGCCGGCCTTGTCCGCGTCGGGCGCCGGCAGCGCCATCGGCCCGGTCTTGATGCGGATCGACAGATCGGGCGTCGAGACGCCGCGCCCGGCATAATCGGCGATCTCGGCTGAATTGATGAAATCGACAATTGCCGGCGAAGTGCGGAAATCGCTGACCATTCGGTCGAAGCGGCCTTCGCCGCGCGCTACCGCCACCGCGCCGCGCAGCATCGGCGCGATCGACGCCGGCGTCGCGAGCTTTGCTGGCAAGGCTGCCTTTGCCGCCTTCGGCTTGCCACTTGCGGCAATGAAGTCCTCGGCGACGTTCACATAATGGATCATCCGGTCGTAGGCCTGCTTCGCATCGTCGCCGAAGGTGAAGATGCCATGCTTGTCGAGGATCAGGCCCTCGACATCAGGATCGGCGTCGAAGATGTCGGCAGCCGCCTTGGCGAGGTCGAAGCCGGGCATGATGTAGGGCACATAGCCCATCTTGGCGCCGAAAACCGTGGTCACCAGCGGCTTGGAGTCCTCCTGGTCGACGATGGCGAGAATGGCGGTCGAGTGCGTGTGGTCGACGAATTTGTGCGGCAGGAAGGCATGCAGCAGCGTCTCGACCGACGGGTTGGGCGAGGACGGATCGATGAGGTTGACGCGTTGCAGGGCAACCATGTCCTCGTCGGCCAGCCTGTTCAGCGCGCGCGCCTTGAGCAGCGGCTTGAGCTTGACCGCCGGCAGGCCCTGCGGCTCGATGACGCCCATGTCCCAGCCGCTGCCCTTGACGCACAGCACGTCCCACTGGTCGCCGACGAGGTCGGTTGCCGTCGTCTTGCAAGAGGTGTTGCCGCCGCCATGCAGGACCAGCCGTGGTTCGCCGCCGAGCAGCCGGGTCGTGTAGACGCGCAGCGCCAGGTCGCGGCCGACACCCTTTTTCGCGTAGTCTGCGACGAGTTTTTCGGCTGCTTCGTCATTCCACAAATTCTTCATGTTCGCTTCGTCCGGTTGTTTGTCTTTGATGGTGAAACAGCAATGCCGCGACGCTTTGATGACAATGCGCCGGCGACGGAGAGGGGATTTCCTAGGAGGCCTTTTCTGTCGTGGCAGCCGCATGATCCAGGAGCCGCTGCGCCATGTGTGCGCCGACCACCAGATGCGTGCAAAGGCCGCCGGCGATCGCCGCGAGCAGCGGTTCGAACTTGCTGTCCTCCTGCACCACCACCAACCGCCTGGCGATGGCGCGCAGCGAGGCAAGCTCGGCGGAGATCACCCGCCTGTTATAACTGCAGTCGAGCACCTTGCCCTCGGCGTCTATGATCTGCCCGGCAATCACGCCGGCAGCGCCTTGGCTGCGCAGATCCGCCATTTCGCTTGGCGTCAGCGCGCCGCATTTGACCAGATGGCTGTCGGCGTCGACCGCGCCGACCGAGTATAACGCCAGGTCGCATTCGCCGACACCCGACAATTGTTCCCGGATCACCGGCTCGGCACGCAGCGCACGCGCAAGTTCTTCCGTAGACAGCACCAGCGGCGCGTAGAAATTGAGCCCTTTGGCGTTGAGCCGCCGCGCGATTTCCATAGTGCATTGGTCGGGGCGATAGGAATAGGGCGCGCCGAGATTGCCGCAGAGCTGCACCACCGTGACATCCTGCAGGTCGGCATAGGACATGACGTCGGCAATCATATAGACGGTGCGGCCCCAGGCGACGCCGATGCGGTCGCCCTTCTTGACCAGTTCGAGAAAGACGCTCGCCGCCAGCACGGCGATTTCCGTCGACGGGTCGGCAATATGATCATTCTCCGGCGCGATCCAGACGGCGTCGAGGCTCAGCGCATCCTCGAGCTTGCGCGCCAGCACGTCGTCGGTGAAAAGCTGGGTCGAAGTCGAGATGTTGACGATGCCGGTCTCGCGCGCCTTGCGCAGGTACATGGCGACCGAGGCACGGGAAATGTTAAGCTGGCTCGCCACCTGGTCCTGCCGCAGGCCATGGGCATAGTAGAGCCAGGCGGCCTTGTGGATGAGTTGTTCTGCCGGTCGGATCGCCATGCCGTCTCCTCAGCTGACATTATTCACGGCTCTCGACAAAAGTCAAACTGGGCAGAGGTATGCGATGCTCCCGCTTGCGCCGAATCTGGTTCATCATTGTGCCGAATGCGCTCTGTCGTGGCATCGTTTGTGGTGACGCGGCCCGAGCCTGTGATTAGAACGTCTGAAAGAAAATCGCGGGGAGCATGGGATGGGCAATCCTTACGAACAGGATCTCGACAAGAACGCGGCCAACCATCAGCCGCTGACGCCGCTCACCTATCTGGAGCGCGCGGCCAAGACCTATCCCGACCATATCGCCATCATCCATGGCCGCCAGCGCATCGACTATCGCACTTTCTGGCAGCGGTCGCTGAAGCTTGCCTCGGCCCTTCAGAAGCGCGGCATCGGCAAGGGCGACACCGTCACCGTCATGCTGTCAAACACGCCGCCGATGCTGGAGGCGCATTTCGGCGTGCCGATGACCAAGGCGGTGCTGCATTCGCTCAACACCCGCCTCGATGCGGCGGTCATCGCTTTCCAACTCGATCATGCCGAGACCAAGCTGCTGATCGTCGACCGCGAATTCTCCGGCGTCGTCAAGCAGGCCCTGGAACTGGCCAGGGTCAAGCCGCTGGTCATCGACTATGACGATCCCGAATACGCCGCCGACGCGCCGTACCCAAAGGGCGAGCGGGTAGGCTCACTGGACTATGAGGCATTTGTCGCAGGCGGCGACGCGGACTTCGCCTGGTCGATGCCCGACGACGAGTGGGATGCGATTTCGCTCAACTACACGTCCGGAACGACGGGCAATCCGAAGGGCGTCGTCTACCACCATCGCGGTGCGGCCCTGATGGCCTACACCAACACCATCCATGCCGGCATGGCCAAGCACGCGGTCTATTTGTGGACGCTGCCGATGTTCCACTGCAATGGCTGGTGCTTTCCCTGGACGCTCGCCGTCCAGGCCGGCACCCATGTCTGTCTGCGCTGGGTGCGGCCGAAGCCGATCTACGATGCGATCGCCGATCAGGGCGTCACCCATCTGTGCGGCGCGCCGGTCGTCATGTCGGTGCTGATCAATGCCAGGGACGAGGACAAGCGCGCATTTCCGCAGACGGTCACTTTCAACACGGCTGCAGCACCCCCGCCGGAAGCCGTGCTGTCGGGGATGGCGGATGCCGGCTTTGCCGTCACCCATCTCTACGGCCTGACCGAGACCTATGGCCCGGCGGTCGTCAACGAATGGCACGGCGCCTGGGATGATCTCGAAAAGGGCGAGCGCAGCGCCAGGAAGGCGCGGCAGGGCGTGCGCTATGCAGCGCTCGAAGGCCTGACGGTCATGGACCCCGAGACGATGCGGACGACACCGGCCGACGGCGAGACAATCGGCGAGGTCATGTTCCGCGGCAACATCGTCATGAAAGGCTACCTGAAAAACCGCAAGGCGAGCGACGAAGCCTTCGCCGGCGGCTGGTTCCATTCCGGCGATCTCGGCGTCATGCACCCCGATGGCTACATCCAGCTCAAGGACCGCTCCAAGGACATCATCATCTCCGGTGGCGAGAACATTTCCTCTATCGAGGTCGAGGACGCGCTCTACAAGCACCCGTCGGTTGCCTCTTGCGGCGTCGTCGCCAGGCCCGACGACAAATGGGGCGAAGTGCCTGTTGCCTATGTCGAGCTGAAACCCGGCAAGGTCGCGACCGAAGCCGAGATCATCGATCACTGCCGCGCGCTGCTTGCCCGGTTCAAAGTGCCGAAGGCGGTCATCTTCGCCGAAATCCCGAAAACCTCGACCGGCAAGATCCAGAAATTCCGGCTACGCGAGATGGCCAAGGGGGCTTAGCTGCATCGCCACCCATGCTTCGCCTCGACAATTTGTCGCGGGCTTCGTCATCCTAGGGTGTAGCAGTCGCGAGCGACGTCGCGGAAACCCTGGAGCTGCTCCGCAGCCCAAGGGATCCATGCCGTCACCTTGCGGCCGAGCTCCGACAGTCGAGAATGGCGGCTGCAGGCTACAGCTCGCTGACCGGTGTAAACCTGTTGATCCGTCGCACTCTTTGACCAACGTCGCGGCATGGATCCTAGGGTCTGCGCCGCGTCGCTTCGCTCCTTGCTTCGCCCTAGGATGACGAATTCATCAGGGCCAGCCGCTAACGGCGATCGTCGATTCCACCTTCTCACTGTCACCATCTGTCACCATTCGTACGTGTATACCGAATCCGCATTGACAGGTCCTTCTTTTCGATTTACGAGTGATGAAAATCAAAATTCGTCACTCGTAAATCGATAGAGGATCATGTCCGAAGCCGCCACCATAGTCGCCGAAGCCGCCCGACAGGAAAATGTAACGCGCATTCTCGATTGCGCCGAGCGCCTGTTCCGGCACTATGGCTACGGCAAGACCAATGTCGCCGACATTGCGCGTGAGCTCGGCATGTCGCCGGCCAACATCTACCGTTTCTTCGCCTCCAAGGTCGAAATCCACCAGGCCGTCTGCGGCCGGATGCTCGGCGCCAGCTACAAGATGGCCTACGAGATTTCGCGCCTGCCGATCAGCGCCGAGGAGCGGCTCCGGCGCTACGTGCATGCGCAATACAAGATGACGATGGAGGTCATGCTCGACGACCAGAAGGTCCACGAGATGGTCATCGTCGCCCTCGAACGGGATTGGGGTGTGATCGACAAGCATGTCGACAGCATTCACGACCTGTTCGCGGAAATCATTCGTGACGGGATCGAGGCCGGTGAGTTCAGAAAACAGGATCCGGTTATCGCGTCTCGCTGTTTCGGCGCCGCGACCGTCATCCTGTGTCATCCGCAGATGGTGGCGCAATGCCTTGCCAAGACCAACCGGGCAATGCCTGACGACCTCGTCGACTATGCAATCAAGGCCTTGAAGTAGCCTCCGCCCGCCGGGCGCCGGTTTCAACGATTCATCTCCATTTCGGGAGTACGCGCGTGTCTTCGTTCAGTTCAATCATCGGCAGGTTGCCCGCTGTAGGCCCGGTGCTGCTTGTCACCGCCACTCTCGGGCTTGCCGGCTGCAGCCAGGAAAAAACCGAAGTCAAGGATATCATCCGCCCGGTCAAGGTTGTCGAGATCGCGAAGGTACATGACACCCGCACGCTCTCCTATTCCGGGTCGGTGAGGGCCCGCACCGAGAGCGCTCTGGCATTCCGCGTCAATGGCAAGATCACCGAGCGCCTCGTCGATATCGGCCAGCATGTGGCCTCGGGCGATGTGCTCGCCCGCATCGATCCCATTGACTACGACCTTTCGGTCAAGAGCGCGCAGGCAGCGCTCGATGCCGCCGAGCGGCAGGTCGAGACCGTGGAACTCGCCCGCAAGCGTGCCGAGCAGCTTTTTGCCAAGAATTTTGCCCCGAAATCACAGCTCGAACAGGCGACCTTGACCTATGACCAAGCGGTCGCCACCCGTGATTCCGCCCTTTCGACACTGGCTCAGGCGAAGAACCAGGTCGGTTATACCGATCTCAAGGCCGACAGGGATGGCATCGTCACCACGGTCAGCGCCGACGTTGGCCAGGTGGTCGGTTCCGGCACGCCGGTTGTCACTGTCGCTGTCGACGGCGAAAAGGAAGTGCTGATCGCCGTCCCCGAAATGGAAATCGCCGAATTCAAGCCGGGCAAGGCGGTCAAGGCGGGCTTCTGGTCCGACGATGCGCTGGCGCTCGACGGCAAGGTCCGCGAAGTCGCCGGCAGCGCCGATCCGCAATCACGCACCTTTGCCGTCCGCGTCAGCCTGCCCAACGATCCGCGTGTGCTGCTC
>NZ_RZPL01000270.1:0-6807 GCF_004022805.1 Mesorhizobium sp. M7A.F.Ca.CA.002.04.1.1
GCCGATGACCTCGCCCGGCCTGACCTCCATGGAGAAGCCGTCGAGCGCGACGACGCCCGGATAGGTCTTGCGCACGTTCTCAAGGCTGAGGAACGGGGCGGTCACGGATGCAGCAATGGATGTGTCGGAATAATTCATCATGCCTGACAGCGATTGGCGGGCCAATTTCTGAGCATGATCTTTTCCGAGAACCGGCTTCCACTTTTCGGGATCATGCTCTTGGCTTTTGGCAGACTGACGATCCTCGCGGTGTTCGTCAATGCGAGCAGCCGGCCCAAGCGACGTTGAGCCGGCTGAACTGCTTCAAGTCTTAGTTTCCGGCCATCGCCTTCAGATTGGCGGCGTAGGCGTCGACGTCATCCTTGCCGATGATCTTGGTCGGGATGATGATGAGGTTGCCTTCCGGGATGCCCGACTTGTCGCCCTTGAGATAGGCAGCCATCAGCTTCATGCCCTGATAGGCCCATTCGAAGGGCTGCTGCACGACGGTGGCGGCAATGGTGCCTTCCTTGACGCCGCCGAGCGTGATCGGATCGTCATCGAAGCCGACGACGGTGATCGAGCCGAGCTTGCCGGCGTCGCGCAGCGCTTCATAGATGCGCGGCGTGTTGTAGGAGTAGAAGCCGACCATGCAGGTGACGTCGGGGCTGGCGACCAGCGCGTCCTCGACATTCTTCTTGGCGCGCGCCTGGTCGATGTCGTCGCCGCGCACGTCGATCAACTCGATCTTGGTGCCGGCCAGGCCGTCCTTCATGCCTTGGATGCGCTCCTTGGCATTGTCTGCGCCGAGCAGGCCGACGAAGCCGAGGCATTTGCCGCCATTGGGCATCGCCTTCTTGGCGATTTCGGCCGCCTGCTTGCCGGCATCGACGTTGGACGAGCCGATATAGGCGACGCGCTTGGTCTGCGGGGCGTCCGAGTCGGTGGTGAACAGCGCCGTTTCCGAAGCGATCTTGTTGAGGCCATCGGTCGAGGTCTTGGGATCGACGGCCGAGACCATGATGCCCTTGACGCCGGCGGTCACCAGATCGTCCATCAGCCGCTGCTGGATGGCGACCGAGGACTGCTCGGGATATTTGAGCTCGAGCGTATAGTCGGGCAGTTCGCCCTGCGCCTTCTTGACGCCGGCTTCGGCGGCCTTCCAGAAATCGGAAGCGCCGTTGACCACGAAGGCCAGCGTCGGCTTGTCGTCGGCGCGCGCGATTGCCGTGGCCGACAGGCCAAGCAGCAGCGCGGTCGCGGCTACGGATGCATTGCGTATCAAGGATTTCATGTTCAACCTCCCGTTTGGCTCAGTCGTTGGACCGGCCGATCTTGCACTGACCTGATTTGCCGTTTGCAGCGTGGACGCCCTCCTCCTCAAAGGGGTTCCCGGCACCGAAAGAATGGCGTCGTTCCAGCCACGACAGCGACCTTAGAGACTCATCCTTCATTCGTAAATAGTCCGATTTGTCTGACATATCACATATCCGAGACAAGGCTTGCGGAGATAGGATCCGCTCGCCACCGGGCCATTTTTCGTACTCTCCCGTCGCCCCGGACGTGACCGGCCGGATGCGACGATTGACGGTACAGCGCATTTTTGTATTAGTAAACAGTATTAGTTCCGAGCCAATGCCAGCGGTTTCGCGGTGTGCCCGCCGGCGTGCCGCCCTCACCGCTGGGCAGCCGCCCAGGCCTTTTGTTAATTGAGCTTTCGCTTGTATGGAGATGCGTGGCGGATGGACCTCCGGCATACTAATAGTTATAAACGAGCTTGACGTTATTCCGATAAATCGACGGCGTCACGCCACCTTGCCGGCCTGACCGGCCAGCCAGACTGGGATTTGCCATGAGCGAGACGACGGATCGGGCCAGCGACACAGCGAGGCGGCGCAAGGCGCCGGCCAAGGGCGCCAAGGGCCGCGTCACCATGATCGATATCGCCAGGGCCGCCGGCTGCTCGCAGGCGACCGTGTCCTTCGTGCTCAACAATTCGCCAGGGATCAAGCTGTCGCAGCAGACCCGCGAACGGGTGATCGAGGCCGCACGGACGCTTGGCTACACCGCGCCCGCTTTCGAGGCGCTTCACCCGGCATTGCCTGCCTTCGAGGGGCCCGCCTTCGAAGGGCTGGACGGGGTGATCGGCTTTGCCGTCGACCAGCTCGCCACCAGCCCCGAAGCCGTGGTCGCCATCGAGGGCGCGCGCCAGGCCTCGTGGAATGCCGGCAACGTGCTTCTGGTGGCGCAGACGCTGGGCGATTCCGTCATGGAGCCGCGCGCTATTTCAGCGCTGACCAAGCGGGGCATTTCGGCGCTGATCTACATGACCATCTTCACCCGCGAGATCACAGCGCCCGACTATCTCTACGGCCTCGACATCCCGGTGATCCTGCTCAACTGCTACACGGCGGACTACGCCTTCCCGTCCGTGGTGCCGAGCGAGATCGCCGGCGGCCAGAGCTCGACCCGCCATTTGATCAGCCACGGCCACCGCCGCATCGCCACCATCACCGGCGAGCCGTGGATGCAGGCGGCACAGGACCGGCTGAAGGGCTACCGCCGCGCGCTCGCCACGGCCGACATCCCGTTCGATCCCGAGCTGGTGGTCGAGGGCGACTGGTCGGCCAGCGCCGGCTATGCCGCCACCGTCAAGCTGCTGGCGCTCAGGGATAAGCCCACCGCCATCTTCTGCCAGAACGACCGCACCGCGATCGGCTGCTACGAAGCGCTGAAGGAAGCCGGCCTGCACATTCCGCAGGACATCTCCGTGGTCGGCTACGACGACGAGGAAATCGCCAGGCATCTGTTCCCGCCGCTGACGACCTCGATCCTGCCGCACATGGCGATGGGCCAATGGGCGATCGAACAGCTGGAAGCGCCGGCGGCGCCTGGACGGGGGCGGTATCCGATCACGAAGCTGGAGTGTCCGCTGGTGGAGCGGGAGAGTGTACGGGGGGTGGTAGGGTAACGCGACTCGGCGGGCCCGCGCTGGCTTACCTTCGACCGTTAGGGAAACCTGACCAGTGGGACGAAGAGCTGATGGCTGCAATGCAGACGATTCTTGCGCGGAAGGGGGTCAAGGTCGAAGTCTGAGACATTCATTCCCATTGGTGCAACAGACCGGCACGGTTGCGAATTTGGGGTTGGACACGCCGTGCCGGCCAGTGCTGGACACCCCAGCCCGATTACGCTACCGGCACAACAGGAATCCAGCAATTAAGCCTGATGGTCTAGATCGCGAGTGCAGAGCCTGTTCTCGCGCTTCAGGGAGCCCTTTTACCACGGGCATTACTTCTCCTCCGGGCAGTCCAGCAGCTTCGCATGGCGATGCATTTCTTCGCACCCGTCCGACAAGGCGGGCTTGAACCATTCCGCTTTGTCTTTCTTCAGGCCTTCGGCACTGGTCCGCTAACCTTGCCCTGCACGCGGTCCCACAGGCAGTTGCGTCTGCCGAACTTGAAATTGAGGTTGACGGTGCCGACTTGCGGAATCGGCTGTCGTTTCCTGGAGAAAGCAAAAAGCCCGCCACCTTTCGGCAGCGGGCTTTCCAAAACTGTAACTCTCTTGGTTAATCGATAATCCCGGATGAGCTGGGCGAAGCCGTCACTGACGACAGTCGCTCACGCTTCGTGAAAACGGGCTTCTGATAGATTTTCTTCATCGACATTCCCCTTTGCCAATAATGTGTCACTCTTTGCCTTCCGCCGGGCAGCGTGTCAATCGCGCACGGCGGTATGCCGATGGCCATCACCGCCTCCACGGAAGGGACGCTGATGGCATAACTTGCCCATCGTTTTCGGGTGATTAACAAAAAGGGCAATTATATAACTGACAACCCCGCTCTTATTGGCGCTGGTTGTCAGGAAAGATCTGCCTGCGCCTTGCCCTTGCCGATAACCTTTGCTTGCCTACTGTCCCGACCATGAGAGGAGGCAAACATGGAACGGCTTTACCCGGTAGCTCTCGTGACGCTGTTTTGTAGCTTGATGATATTCGGAATGGCGGTGACGGTCGCGAGAACCCACAAGAAGACTGGCATACTGGCGCCCGCAATGACCGGCGACCCGCTCCTTGAACGAACCATCCGGGCACATGCCAACGCGGTGGAATGGTTTCCTATCTTTATGCCGTCGATGTGGCTGTTCGCGATCTACTGGAATGCCGCGTGGGCTTCCGGCCTTGGGCTGCTCTGGATGATAGGTCGGATTGCATATTTCGTAGGGTATCGCACCGCGCCCTTGAAGCGCTATCCCGGCTTCTTCGTCCAGTCGATTGCAGCCTTCGCGCTGCTTTTTGGCGCTCTGGGCCGGATCATCTATCTGATGCTCTAGGCGCTCCCCAGCCGCGGGAGAACGGCACGGTACCTCATAAGCGGAGATAGGGCGCACTCCCTCCGATCGGTGTCGGGTCGGTAATATTGCTGGACGCGTTCGAGGGGCGCCAAATGCTCATCGCCTCCTATTACATGTGGTTCGACGGCCGGCCGGCAGCCGAGCAATGAGGGGTGTACCTTCTTCACGACGCAGGTGGCCCATTCGCGGGCTCGCGACACCCTCGCCGCCGAACGCTGGCGGTTGCCCTGGCTGGCGGTTGAGAAGAATTATGCCTTTGAAGGGCTGAAGGGCCGCGTGAGCCTGCTCGACCGCAAAGCTGCCAACGACAAACGCAGTGCCCCGAAACGGACCTACATGGAACTGGCGCACCCGACAGGATTCGAACCTGTGACCTCTGCCTTCGGAGGGCAGCGCTCTATCCAGCTGAGCTACGGGTGCTTTCCGGAATCCGGAAAACGAACCAGCCGGTGAACCGGCAAGTCACGGCTTCTTAGCGGAAGCGGGCGCGGGCTTCAACGGGCAATTGGCGATTGGCGTAGCGACTTGGGCCGGGTGCGTCCAGGCTGCGGCCTACGAGGTTCCCGCCCCCGCCTTCACCGTCCGCCTTCCACGCACCGCCCGCTTCGGCTTCTTGGCGCCCGCCAGTTCGTGCATCGCGTCCAGCTGCATCTGCTGCATTTCGGCGAGCCGCGTCCATTGGCGCGAGATGAGGTAGTCGAGCTTTTCGTGCAGATGGCGCACTTCGAGCTCGGCCTTGAGGTTGACGCGGTAGTCGTTGAAGGAGCGCAGGCGGTCCTTGGACTCCTGCCGCCGCTGGCTCATCATGATGATCGGCGCCTGGATGGCGGCAATGCAGGAGAGCAGCAGGTTGAGCAGGATGAAGGGGTAGGGATCGAAGGCGCTCGACATGCCGGCGACCAGATTGATGCCGATCCACACCAGCAGCACGCTACCAAACGAGATCAGGAACCACCAACTGCCGCCGAAGGCCGCCATGTTGTCGGAGACGCGGTCGGCGAAGGTGCGGTGCTCCTCGAATTCTTCTTCCGAGTTTTCGGAAATCGTGTCCTGCCTGGCGATCGATTCGACCACCTGACGGTCGAGCTCGGAGAATTCGCCGTGCTCCTGCTGCAGCAGCTCCTCCATATAGCGCATGCGGTAGCGGCCGAGCTCGGCGCGGCTGATGCGGGCGCCGGCCGGCAGGTCGGGATGGTCCGAGCGGATGCGGTCGGCGAGGCTCGGGCGCAGCGTGTCGATGCGCACCAGATCGCGCTTGCGGAATTTGCGGCCCGATATCGCCGACGGCTTTTTCTTCGGCTTGCCACGGTGGGCGCCGGGGCCTGCCGGTTCGGAGTCCGGCACTTCGGGCGTGTCGAAGTGTTCGTCCGATACCGGATCGGCCTCCAGCTCACCGACGATCGGCGCCTCGAAATACTCGCCGCCGTCATCGTTCTGATTGTCTGCCGCCTGTTCGGACGTTTTGGGGACGGTGCTCATGGTGGGCTCCTGAGGGTGCTGGGCGACGATAGACAGAGGTGGCGGCGCATAGCCAGCGCCGGGCACGGATTTCGCAGGCCGGACAAGTGTTTTTGATCGGAGAGGCGATGTGGCTGACGGCGGCTCGCCCCTCAGGGAGGGTGGAGACGTTCGAAATTGGCCGGAGCGGGAAGAACTTGCCCGATGTTTGCGCCAATCACCCCCCTCTGTCCTGCCGGACATCTCCCCCTCAAGGGGGGAGATTGGCTGTTGTCCCGGCTTTCGCCAATTTCCACCGTCACAGGAGTGAGCGGAGCGCCGAAGCTGCCAATCTCCCCCCTTGCGGGGGTTGAGGAGCGGTCCGCGCAGCGGGCGGAAAGCCAATTGCTTGGCTTTCCGAGCGACGAACATCCGGCAGGACAGAGGAGGGCGCTGTCCCGCCAACGTGCACAAGGTTCTGCAGGGCGGCGGGCAACAAAAAACCCGCCTTGCGGGCGGGTCACGTTTCCAGTCGATCAATTGGCGCGACTCAGCACCATACCGAAAATAGTAGCATAGCTGCCCTCAGGGTCAAGAAAAAATTCCTATCGATATCCATCCCCGCGCAGCCAAGCGCGATGCTTGCTACCGGCAGCTCGCCCTTCGCAGGCTCAGGGCGTTCGTCGTTCAAAAAGCCAAGCAATTGGCTTTTTGTCCGCTACGCGGACCACTCCTCACTGTTCCGCGAACATCAGCCTGGTCTTGGCGCCGTCCGTGGTCGGCGACAGGCTGCGCTGGATCAGCGCTTCGACATGGTCGTTGCGCTGGCGGGCTGAGTCGGCGCCCATCACCACGACGATCAAATTGCGGCCGTCGGCATTGTAGGAGGTGACGATGTTGAAGCCGGACGCCCTGATGTAGCCGGTCTTGATGCCGTCGACGCCGCGCACGCGGCCGGCTGGTGCGCGGCCACAACGACATGCTCGGCCGCGGAACATGAAGTCGCTTTCGGAGAAATAGTGGAACTGCTGGGGAA
>NZ_RZPL01000271.1:0-6803 GCF_004022805.1 Mesorhizobium sp. M7A.F.Ca.CA.002.04.1.1
GGCCTGATGTCATCGGTCCGGCCGGAATGAACACCGCCGGCAGATGGCCGAAGGTGAGGGCGGCGATCACCAGCCCCGGCACGATCTTGTCACAGACGCCGAGATAGACGGCGGCGTCGAACATGTTGTGCGACAGGCCGATCGCGGCGGCCATGGCGATGACATCGCGCGAAAACAGCGACAGCTCCATGCCGGGCTGGCCCTGGGTGACGCCGTCGCACATCGCCGGCACGCCGCCTGCCACCTGGGCGATGCCGCCGGCTTTGCGGGCTGCATCCTTGATCAGCGCGGGGAAGCTCTCGAACGGCTGATGCGCCGACAGCATGTCGTTATAGGAGGTGATGATGCCGAGGTTCGGCACCTTGTCGGCGCCCAGCGCGAGCTTTTCCGAGGGGCTGCACACCGCAAAGCCGTGAGCGAGGTTGCCGCACGACAAAACGGCCCGGTTGGCGGTGCGGTTCGACGCCTCGGCGATGCGGCCGAGATAACGCTCGCGGCCGGGCTTAGAGCGCTGGCGGATGCGTTCGGTAATGGCTTCGATGTCGCGTCTGGCGGTCATGGTGTCGGTCCTTTCAGGCGAGGTCCCGGAAACATCCTCCCGCCGTTTGCCGGGACCGGTGTAAATCGAGAATCAGGGTGCCCAGAAAACCTCTACGGGCTTTTGCGCTGCGTCGAGCACGGCGCGGATTGGCTTTCGCGGCCCGGGCGCCACCGCGCCGTCGAAGGCGATACGCTTGTCCTCACCCTCGATGTGCAGCGCGATGAAGCCGGCTTCGACGATGCGGGCCAGCGACAGGGTCAGCCGCGGCTCGCCCGCACTTGCCGCATGAACCGGCAGCACGATCCTGTCGGAAGACGGGTCGAGCAGCGTTGCCAGGTCGGCGGCATCGGGAAAGAACGAGGCGGTGTGGCCGTCCGGCCCCATGCCGAGCACGACGACATCGAGCGGCCAGGGCAAGGATCGGAGCGCTGCATCGTCGGACGAGGCCGCATCCTCGATGCTGGTGGCTTCGTGATAGAGCGGCACGAAACGAGCCGCCTTGGCCGCGTTCTGCAACAGATTGGCGGCCACCAGCCCGGCATTGGAGCGTGGCGAGGAGGCCGGCACGAAACGCTCGTCGACCAGCGTCACGATCACCTTGTCCCAGGCGATGGGTATCGCTGAAAGGGCGGCGAAGAATTTTGCCGGCGTGGTGCCGCCGGAGACGGCGAGCAACCCCGTGCCGCGCTCGGCGATCGCCTTGGTCAGTCTGCCTGCAACATGGCCGGCAAGGGCTGCCGCCAGTTCCTGGCGCCCGCTGAAGCCGTTCCAGCTGTAGGCGGCGCTGTTCAATTGCTCTCGTGCCATGTCCGCCCGTCACGTTCGATCAGCGCTATCGAGGCCGATGGACCCCAGGTGCCCGCCGTGTAGCCCTGCGCCTCCTGCCTGGCACTTTCCCAGGCATTCTGGATCGGGTCGATCCATTTCCACGCCGCCTCGACTTCGTCACGGCGCATGAACAGGGTCTGGTTGCCACGGATGACGTCCATGATCAGCCGCTCATAGGCGTCCGGTGCGCGGCCGTCGAAGGACTGCGCGAAACTCATGTCGAGCGAAATCTGGCGCAGCCGCATGCCGCCCGGGCCCGGATCCTTGATCATGATGAACTGCTTGACGCCTTCGTCCGGCTGCAGCCGGATGACAAGCTGGTTGGCGAAGATCGGTCCGGCGCTGTCGCCGAAGATCGAATGCGGGATCGGCTTGAATTCGATGACGATTTCCGAAACCCGCGTCGCCAGCCGTTTGCCGGTACGCAGATAGAACGGAACGCCCGACCAGCGCCAATTGCCGATCTCGGCCTTGATGGCGACGAAGGTCTCGGTGTTGCTGTCCTTGCCGAGTTCCTCGACATAGCCTTTCACCGGTCCGCCGGCCGAAGCCCCGGCGCGATACTGCCCGCGCACGGTGTGCTTCGGCGCTTCGTTGCCGTTGATGCGCTTCAGTGCCCGCAGCACCTTCAGCTTTTCGTCGCGCACGGCGTCGGCATCCATCGACGACGGCGCTTCCATGGCGACGAGGCACAAGAGCTGCAGCATATGGTTCTGCACCATGTCGCGCAGCGCGCCGGCCTTGTCGTAATAGGTGACGCGGTCCTCCAGGCCGACGGTCTCGGCCACGGTGATCTGGACATGGTCGATATGGGCTGAATTCCACAACGGTTCGTAGAGCGCGTTGGCAAAGCGCAGCGCCATCAGGTTCTGCACCGTCTCCTTGCCGAGATAATGGTCGATGCGGAAGATCTGGCTTTCGTGGAAGTCGTCGCCGACCAGGTCGTTGAGCTTGCGTGCCGAATCGAGATCGCGGCCGATCGGCTTTTCCAGCACGATGCGCGAGTTCGGCGTGATCAGATTGTGCTCTTTCAGCTTGTGCGAGATGTCGCCGAACAGCGCCGGCGCCACCGCCAGGTAGAAGGCGCGGATGCGGTCGCTGTCGCCGATCGCCTTCTTGAGCTTGTCGAAGCCGGCGCCGCTCGTCGCATCGGCGGAGACGTAGGACAGCCGCGCCAGAAAGGTCTTCAGTTCCTTGGCGTCGATGTCGGCCGGTTTGACGTGGTCCGAGATCGCCTGCTTGGCGAAGGCCTGGAATTCTTCGTCGCTCATCTTCGAGCGCGAGGTGCCGATGATGCGTGTCGGCTCCGAAAACTGATGGTCGCGCTGGCGATAATAGAGCGACGGCAGAAGCTTGCGCTCCGACAGATCGCCGGTGCCGCCGAAAATGATGAAGTCGAAAGGATCGACGGGGATGATCTGGCTGGTCATGGTCTGTCCGCTCTGACGCCGGTCGCTGTGACGCGGCTGATATAATCTAATCGATTTAAATTTTCCAGTGCCATGGTGTCACATCTGGGTGTATGCGCCTGCCCCTTGACAGTCCGATGACCCGGAGGCTTGTCGACAGGCGCGGCACCGGAAGCCTTCGCAGTTGCAGCATAGAGCGGGATCGACGCGAAAGCCAAAGGAGAAATCGGCGATGGCCGCACATCTTTCGAGCAATCCGGCCAGAAGCCACGGGTTCGCGCGGATGTGCGCTATCGGCGCGCCGGTTGATCGTCATCAATCATGAGCGGGAAAAACATGCGTCTGGAAAACAAGGTTGCCGTCATCACCGGTGCTGCGTCCGGTTTTGGCGAGGGCATCGCCAGGCGCTTTGCGCAGGAGGGTGCCAGGGTCGTTGTCGCCGATCTCAACGCCAGGGGCGCGGAGCGCGTCGCCGGCGAGATCGGCGAAGCGGCGATCTGGACCCAGACCGATGTCTCGCTGCGCTCCGAATTCGACGAGATGATCTATGCCGCCAAAAGCGCATTCGGCCGCATCGACATCATGGTCAACAATGCCGGCTACACCCATCGCAACGGCGACATGCTCAATGTCGACGAGGAGACCTTCGACCTGATAACCGCCGTCAACATGAAGGCGATCTATCACGCGGCACTCGCCGTGGTGCCGATCATGGAGCGGCAGGGCGGCGGCGTCATCCTGACCACGGCCTCCACCGCGGGTCTGCGGCCGCGCCCCGGCCTCACCTGGTACAATGCGTCGAAAGGCTGGGCGATCACCGCCACCAAATCGATGGCGGTGGAACTGGCGCCGAAGAACATCCGCGTCAACTGCCTCTGCCCGGTTGCCGGCGAGACCGGCATGCTGGAGAAATTCATGGGCGCCGACACACCCGAAATCCGCGAGAAGTTCCGCGCATCGATCCCGCTCGGCCGGCTCTCGACGCCGCTCGACATCGCCAACGCCGCACTCTGGCTGGCCTCGGACGAAGCCGCCTTCATCACCGGCGTGGCGCTGGAGGTCGACGGCGGACGCTGCATCTGAACGCCTGGGTAGCAGGCCAGGATCTCATCCGCTGCAATACCAGGACAAGCGCAATCTCACGGCAATCGAGGATCAACCCCGCCAACAATGAGACCTACACCTATACGGCCAACGGCTTCATCGAGAATGCCGATGGGCCGTGGGGCAGCCTCACCTATACGATCGACGGTGTCGGCAACATCACCCAGCGCACCGTAACCATTGGTGGCGTCACCTCTATCGATACCTACAGCCTTCAGGGCGGCTCCAACCGGCTGACCGGCATCCTCACCGGCGGCGCACCGAGCCGCGGCTTCCAGTCGGACCTTGCCGGCAACGTCACGCAGGACGCGACCGTCTCGCCGGAGCTCACCAAGACCTACAGCTACAATGCCGCCGGCCAGCTCTCGGGCGCCACCACGAACGGCACGACGGCAGGCGCCTACATCTACGACTACCTGTCGCGGCTGGTCTCGCGCACCATCGCCGCCTCGTCGGCCACGCTGCACATGGTGCACGACCTCGACGGCAATGTAATCGCCGAATATGACGCGTCCGGCGCGCTGGTCACCGAATACATCTGGGTCGAAGGCCGCCCGCTGGCGATGGTCGCCGACGCCGGCATCACGCCGGTGCTCTATTACGTGCTGACTGACCATCTCGAACGGCCGGTCATGATGACCGACCAGGGCCGCAATGTCGTCTGGCAGGCGAGCTATCTACCTTACGGTGAGGTGCGTAGCATCAGTGGCACGGCGACGCTCAACCAGCGCTTCCCCGGCCAATAGTTCCAGATCGAGACGGGGCTCGCCTACAATTGGCACCGCCATTATGATGCTTCCATCGGGCGCTATCTGCAGCCCGATCCGCTCGGTATGCCGAATGGGCCGTCAAGGTGGGCGTATGTCGGCAACAGCCCGCTGATGAAGGTGGATCCGAGCGGGTTGTATTGGGTTCCAGGTCCAGGAGGGAATCGATGGTGGTGTTGGGGTGGCAATCCCTTGGACTGCGTTTTACGTCCCCCCCCCGCAGCCAGGGCCACAATCTTGCCCGATGCCGTCGGAACGGCGTACGACGCCTCCGCCTCCGCCGCCAGCTGGGCCGCCGGATGACGACCCTTGTGAGGAACAGCTTGCCGCTGATGAGGCGCAGTGCCAATTGCTATCCTCGGGGCGTGGTGGCGGGCGCACAACCAAAGCTGGTAGAAATTGGTATGCAGCTTGTATGGCAATAGCCAGTGAAAGATATGCCGCTTGTAGGGCAGGGAAACCCTTGCCGCCGTTTCCAATATGGAAAATGTAGCTATGAAATTTCTATTTCGGGAGAGGCTGGAAGTTTTGAACTCAGATGATTTATTTGAGTTTGGAATAACAAAAATCAATAAAAATAAAAGCGAAGAATATTTATATGAAACAGAGGCAATCTTCATAAGAAACGGGAAAGTAACATCAAGAATAAAGTTGACTGGATTGAGTGAGTTTAAGGTTATAATGAGCTCGTTATCCTATTTTGGGTCAAAATTAAGGGGAATAGCAAAAGATGAATCGATTACTTTTGATTTTGATGGATTAACATTTGACCAATATATACCAATAAACAAAAATTTAAGATTGATTTGGGATGAATGATTTAAAGAAAGATAAACAACGATTGTAGGGTGACAGCACACTTTTATTCTCGATGGTGGACTGTGGTCGAAGAAAATCCCCGTGATTCATCGGCCTCTTGCGAGTGCCAATCCTCCGGCTTCGCCCTCGTCGCTGTCCTTGTCTTCCTCCTCATCGTCTCCGCCATCACCTCGACCTTCGCCCTGACCGCCTGGACGCGGCTCAAGATCGCTTCGAATGAGACCGAAAGCCAGCGGTTCGGCCTGCTCGCCGAAGGCCTGACCAACGTGCTGGCCGCGCGCCTGTCGAGCGCCGGGCCGGACATCGGGTTGCCGCTCAATTTCGAGCCAGTCTCCTGCGTGGTCGGCGATCTGACGGTCGTGATGCGGTTGCAGGGGCATTCGGGCCTGATCGATCTCAACGCCGCCGATCACAATCTGCTTGCCCAGGGTTTCGCTTCGCTCGGCGTCGATCCGGAGATGTCCAACTGGCTTGCGATCGCGGTCGAATATTCCCGCAGCGGCGCCAGCATCTTTGCCGCGGTGGCCACGCAAAAGGTCGAAGTCGTGGGTGGTTTCAAGCATGCACCGTTCGAATCCGTGGCTGAGCTGCAGGACTTTTCCAGGCTGCGCTCGATTTCTTTGCCTGATCTCTACAGCACATTCACGGTCAATTCGCGGCGCGGCGATCTGGTCGTAAGTCGAGCCGGCCCCACGCTGGCCAACTTCGTCAAGGCCGGAACATCGGCAGGTGCAAAGATACCCGAGCAGGCCTTCACGATCGAGGTTTCCGTCAGCCGGCGAGGCTCGGCCATCGTCGGTTCCGCCGGCTATGTCTTCGAAAGCCGTTCGGGCGATCAAGCAAGCCTGCTCCGCACTGCAGCGGTTTTGGGAACGATAGGCGCCAAGATAAGGGGCGTGCCTCACCCAAGGCGGTAGACGTCAGGCGCCGGTCTTGATGTAGCTCTTGTAGATCCAGCCGGTCTTGCCGTTGTAGGTGATCTGGCACCATTTCTTGCAGCTCATCACCTGCACCGAGGTTTTGGCTGGCACCGTACCGATGGCGGCGGCATTTTTCTTCGGGCCGCTTCGCATGGTCACGGCCCTCAGGATGCGTCCTGTTCCGGCGGCTGCGGCTTTCCTTGGCTTCGCCTTGGCCTGGCTGTCATCACCTTCTGCCGCGGGCTCTTGAGCCGGCACTTGCGGTTGCACCTCGGGAATGGCGGCGGTTTGTGCGCCGTCGGGATGGTTGCCCGCGGTTGCGCCGGGCGCGGCTACCTTGGCAAGTTCGGTGGCGGCATCGGTATCGGCTGCCGGCTGCGCGAATGCCGCCGTTTGCTTGTCGGGTGCCTTGTCC
>NZ_RZPL01000272.1:0-6797 GCF_004022805.1 Mesorhizobium sp. M7A.F.Ca.CA.002.04.1.1
GGCGTAGTCGCGGCAGGCGTACCGGCGGCCGGTGCGGAAATCGCCGGTGCGTTCGGGGCCGAGGGCGGGGTGGTCAGCGCCGCGACCGATTCGCCTTCGCCGATGCCGCTTTGGCCACCGGCCGGACCCGGGTCGACTTCACCACCCTGCGGTGTCAGCCGCTGGGTGAATTTCGTGCTTTCGGCTTCCGTGCCGCCAGCCGCGGGCGCCGGCGGCGCTGCCGCGGCATCGGTTGCCGGCTTGGCCGGCGCTGGCTTCACGGGTTCGGTTTTCGCTACCTGATTGCCGCCAAGCCCCAGCATCTTGCCGAAGGCGTCCTTGTTCAGCCAGATGCCGTAGCCGCCGCCGGCAACGACCAGCAGTGCGAAGACGGCCGCGATCAGCCCGCCATAGCTGCGCTTGCGCTCGGCGGGACGCAGGCGCTGGAAGGTATCCGGTACCGGCTCTTCATTGTCTTCGTTGCTGGAAAAGACATCGGCCTCGTCGTCCGCCTCCTCGGCGTTCATGCCTGGAAGAGGCGTGTCGGCGCGAGCCGGCTGGGCAGGCGCCGGCGTCGACCTTTGCCAGCTTGGCTCGACCTTGGCGGCAGGCGGCGGCGCGGGTTGATAGGGCTCGGGCTTGGCGACGGGCGGTGCCGGCCAGGCCGATTCCGCCTTCGCCGGCTGCCTCGTATGGCTTGGCTGGTTCTTGTTGCGATCGATCGACGAAAAGATGTGTTCCAGCTCCGCGAGCGGGTCGGTCTCCGGCACGCTCTTGGCATAATCGCGCTCGACGCTTGTAATGGCGTCTTCCAGCGAACGCATCTGCGTGGCTATGGCTTCGGGAGCCCACGGCGGCGAACGTTCACCAAGCTTCTTCGCTAGCATGGTGCGAACGCTGGCATAGATGCGCGTACGCTTTTCCGGCGTCTCGTCGCCATGCTTGTCGAGCGCGTTTTTCAGAATAGCAACGAAATCTGCCATGCTTCAGTCGACCTGTATTTTGCTTCCGCGTCGGCCCCCGCAAATCAGCCGCGATGCCCGGAAAGGCTCAGAAACTAGTCTTGAAACGGATCGGTCACAAGTATCGTGTCGTCGCGTTCCGGGCTGGTGGAAAGGAGCGCGACCGGTGCGCCGATGAGCTCCTCGATGTAGCGGACATACTTGACCGCCTGGGCCGGCAGATCATTCCAGCTGCGCGCGCCGGCAGTGGTGCCTTTCCAGCCCTCGAGCGTCTCGTAGACCGGTTCGACACGTGCCTGCGCGCCCTGGCTGGCCGGCAGATAATCGATCATCTCGCCGTCGAGACGGTAACCGGTGCAGACCTTGATCTCGTCCAGCCCGTCAAGCACGTCGAGCTTGGTCAGCGCGATGCCCTTGATGCCGTTGACCGCGACGGCCTGGCGCACCAGCACCGCGTCGAACCAGCCGCAGCGGCGCTTGCGACCGGTGACGACGCCGAATTCATGGCCGCGCGTGCCGAGGAATTCGCCGACCTCGTTCTTCTGCTCGGTCGGGAACGGACCCTCGCCGACGCGTGTCGTATAGGCCTTGGTGATGCCGAGCACATAGCCGATGGCGCCCGGGCCAACGCCGGAGCCGGCGGCAGCCTGTCCGGCAACCGTGTTCGACGAGGTCACGAACGGATAGGTGCCGTGGTCGATATCGAGCAGTGTGCCCTGCGCGCCCTCGAACAGGATGCGCTCGCCAGCCCGGCGCTTGTCGTCGAGGATCTTCCAGACCCGGTCCATATAGGGCAGGATGTCGTCGGCGACCGAGGTTAGTTCCTGCATGATCGTGTCATGCGTGACTTCCGCATGACCAAGCCCGCGACGCAGCGCATTGTGGTGCGTCAGCAGCCTGTCGATTTTCAAGGGCAGTGTTTCCAAATCCGCCAAATCCATCACCCTGACCGCGCGCCGGCCCACCTTGTCCTCATAGGCGGGGCCGATGCCGCGACGGGTCGTGCCAATCTTCGTCCCGGAATTGGATGCGGCGTCCTCACGAAATCCGTCCAGCTCTCGATGCAGGGACAGGATAAGCGCTGTGTTTTCGGCTATTTTCAGGCGATCCGGCGCTACTTCGACACCTTGCGCCTTGAGTTTTGCCACCTCGGCGACGAAAGCGTGCGGGTCGAACACGACGCCATTGCCGATGATGGACAGCTTGCCGTGGCGCACGACGCCCGACGGAAGCAACGACAGCTTGTAGACCTTGCCGTCGACGACCAGCGTATGGCCGGCATTGTGGCCGCCCTGGAAACGCACCACGACATCGGCGCGCTCCGACAGCCAGTCGACGATCTTGCCCTTGCCTTCGTCACCCCACTGCGAGCCGACGACCACCACATTGGCCATGTTTCTTTTCCCTTGAGACGCCGCCAAGCGGCTTGAATATGGTTCGAAACGACAGGCCTCTATAACGTCAAGACCTCGCGAGCGCGACCTTTCTTTGCCGTCGAAAATGCCCTGAGGCACAACAATTTTCGGCTTTGACATCATTTACTTGGGCGAGCGAGGGCAATAGGCCGGCAAACACCGCAGCTCCGGCGACTGGAATCCCGCGATGCATCGAAGCGCCTACATATTCCTGCTGCTCACCACCTTGCTTTGGGGTGGAAATTCGGTGGCCGGCAAGCTGGCGGTCGATCACGTCTCGCCGATGACGCTGGTCTTCCTGCGCTGGGTGCTGGCCGTGGCGATCATGCTGCCCATCGGCTGGAAGACCATCCAGAAGGACTGGCCGGTAGTCCGCAAGCACTGGTTCGTGCTGGTCGCCCTCGGCGCCAGCGGCTTCACCCTGTTCAACACCATCTTCTACACGGCGCTCAACTACACGACAGCGATCAATGTCTCGATCGAACAGGCGGCGATGCCGATCCTGATCATGACTGCCAATTTCGTCTTCTTCCGCCTGCGCGTGAACTGGGCGCAGATTGTCGGCGTCGTGCTGACCGTCGCCGGCGTGATCCTCACCGCCTGCCATGGCGACCCGCGCCGGCTGTTGACGCTGGAACTCAATTTCGGTGACGCCATCATGCTGGTCGCAGTCTTTCTCTACAGCGGCTATTCGGTGGGGTTGCGGCTGAAGCCGGTGATGCACTGGCAGAGCCTGATGCTGGCCCTGTCGGTTTCGGCACTCGTCACCTCGTTGCCGTTCTTCCTGTGGGAGGTCCTCGCCGGCAAGGTCATCATGCCCGACGCGCGCGGCTGGACCGTCATCGTCTATACGGCGATCGGCGCATCGGTCGTTTCGCAGATCTTCTACATCAGGGGCAACGAGCTGATCGGCGCCAACCGCGCCGGCCTGTTCATCAATCTGGTGCCGATCTTCGGCACGCTGCTGTCGGTGCTGATCGTCGGCGAGACGTTCCAGCTCTATCAGGCGCTGGCCTTGGTGCTCGTGCTGGGCGGCATCGGGCTTGCCGAATACAGCGGGCGCAAGATGGCGGTGGCGGACCACCGCGGATGACATTTGGCGGCTGACGCCCTCCGCCGTCGCGGTAATCACGCGAACGGCCTGGACTTCGCCAATGGCGCGGAAACAGCGGCATGAATCCTGCCGCGTCCCCTACTTGGAACATTTCACCTCCAGCGGAGTTTGAACGCCAGGGAGGCGACATGATGAGCCACAACCCTCGCAGCACGGCAAGCATTGCTGGTCACCCTATCCACCCGATGCTGATTCCGTTTCCGATTGCCTTTTTTGTCGGCACCTTCGTTTGCGACCTTATCTTCTGGCGAACAGCCGATCCTGGATGGGTCACCGGGTCGCTTTGGCTTCTCGGCGCAGGCCTGATCATGGCTGCCCTGGCTGCGCTTGCTGGCTTGACGGATGTTCTCGGCGATGTGCAGGTCCGCAATCTCACGACGGCATGGCTCCATGCCGGCGGCAATGTACTCGTCGTGTTGATCGAGCTTTACAACTGGTACTCGCGGTATGCCGGCGGAGCGGCGGCCGTGATGCCAACCGGCATCGTCCTATCGCTGATCGTGGTTCTCATCTTGCTGTTTACGGGCTGGAAGGGCTGGGAACTGGTCTACCGACATCGCGTGGGTGTCTCCGATGGCTCGGACGAGTTGACATGAACCGGCCGCCGCGGCGGCCGGCGTCAACGAGGTGGGTCGGCGACCGCCTGTCCTCAATCACATCGCGTTGACGTCGAACTGCAGCCGCTTGGCCGAGTCGATCGACTTGTGCGCCTTGACCTTTTCCAGCACGGCTTCCGGGAACGGCGCGTCGAGATAGAGCAGCGCTATGGCATCGCCGCCCGGCCGGTTGCGGCCGAGCTGGAAGTTGGCGATGTTGACGCCATTCTCGCCGCAGACGGTGCCGAGCAGGCCGATGATGCCCGGCGCGTCCGCATTGGTGGTGTAGAGCATGTGCTGGCCGACCTCGGCATCGAGGTTGATGCCCTTGATCTGGATGAAGCGTGGCTTGCCATCCGAGAAGCATGTGCCGGCGATCGAGCGCGTCATGTGCTCGGTCTTCACCGTCAGCTTGATATAGCCGTCGAACACGCCCGACTTGTCGCGCTTGACCTCGGCCACGATGATGCCGCGCTCCTTCACCATGATCGGCGCCGACACCATGTTGACGTCCGAGACCTGAGGCCGGATCAGCCCGGCGAGTGCTGCACTGATCAGCGCGCGCGTGTTCATCGTCGCGGTCGAGCCGTCGAACAGGATCTCCACCTCCTTGATCGGATCCTCGGTGACCTGGCCGACAAAGGCGCCGAGCACCTCGGCGAGCTTGACGAACGGCTTCAGCCGCGGCGCCTCCTCGGCGGTGATCGACGGCATGTTGATGGCGTTGGAGACGGCGCCCTTGATCAGATAGTCGGCCATCTGCTCGGCAACCTGCAGCGCGACATTCTCCTGGGCCTCCGTCGTCGAGGCGCCGAGATGCGGCGTCGCCACCACATTCTCCATGCCGAACAGTTCGTTGTTCTCGGCCGGTTCGACCTCGAAGACGTCGACGCCAGCGCCGGCCACCTTGCCACTCTTCAGCGCTGCGACCAGATCGGCCTCGACGATCAGACCGCCGCGTGCGCAATTGATGATGCGCACGCCCTTCTTCATCTTGGCGATCGCCGCGGCATCGATGATGTTGCGCGTCTTGTCGGTCAGCGGCGTGTGCAGGGTGATGAAATCGGCGCGGGCGAACAGCTCGTCGAGCTCGACCTTGTCGACGCCAAGCTCCTCGGCACGGCTGTCCGACAGGAACGGATCGAAGGCGATGACGTGCATCTTGAGGCCAACGCCGCGCGTCGCGACGATCGAACCGATGTTGACGCAGCCGATGACGCCCAGCGTCTTGCCGGTGATCTCGACGCCCATGAAGCGGTTCGTTTCCCATTTGCCGGCATGGGTCGAGGCGTTGGCTTCAGGGATCTGGCGCGCCAGCGCAAAGATCATCGCCACCGCATGTTCGGCTGTGGTGATCGAGTTGCCGAAGGGCGTGTTCATCACGATGATGCCCTTGCGGCTTGCCGCCGGGATATCGACATTGTCGACGCCGATGCCGGCGCGGCCGATGACTTTGAGATTGGTAGCGGCGTTGATCAGCTTTTCGGTGACCTTGGTCGCCGAGCGGATGGCGAGGCCATCATACTGGCCGATCACTTCGGCGAGCTTATCCTTGTCCTTGCCGAGATCGGGCAGATAGTCGACCTCGACGCCACGATCCTTGAAGATTTGCACGGCGGTGGGGGAGAGTTTGTCTGAGACGAGAACGCGGGGCGCCATGGCGGCCTCCTTGAAATGGATTTGATCCTGATGGGAGTGGGCGGCCCGAAGGCCGCCGCGAATGATCTCAGGCCGCCGCTTTGAGCGACGCCTTCTGTGCGGCGAATGCCCAGTCGAGCCAGGGCAGCAACGCTTCGAGATCCGACGTCTCGACCGTCGCGCCGCACCAGATGCGCAGGCCGGGCGGTGCGTCGCGATAGGCACCGATATCATAGGCGACGCCTTCCTTGTCGAGCACCGACACCAGCCCCTTGGCGAAGGCCGCCTGCCCGTCGGCGTCGAGCGCGGACACGTCCGGATCGGTGAAGGACAGGCAGACGGACGTGTTCGACCGTGTCGCCGGCTGGACGGCGAGATGACCGAGCCAGGAGGACTTGCCGACAAAGCGATCGAGGACGGCCGCATTGGCATCCGCCCTGGCGATCAGCGCGTCGAGGCCGCCGGTCGACTTCGCCCAGTTGAGCGCATCGAGGTAATCCTCGACGCACAGCATCGAGGGCGTGTTGATGGTCTCGCCCTTGAAGATGCCTTCGATCAGCTTGCCGCCTGAGGTCAGGCGGAAAATTTTCGGCAGCGGCCATGAGGGCTTGTAGGTTTCCAGCCGCTCGACAGCGCGAGGCGACAGGATCAGCATGCCGTGAGCGCCCTCGCCGCCCAGCACCTTCTGCCAGGAGAAAGTGACGACATCGAGTTTTTCGAAGTCGAGCCTCTGCGCGAATGCGGCGGAAGTCGCATCGCAGACGGTCAGGCCCTTGCGGTCCGCGGGAATGAAATCGCCGTTCGGCACGCGAACGCCCGACGTGGTGCCGTTCCAGGTGAACACCACATCGCGGTCGAAATCGATCTTGGTGAGATCAGGCAGCTCGCCGTAGCCGGCTTCGATCTTGCGCACGTCGGCGAGCTTCAATTGCTTGACCACGTCGGTGACCCAGCCGGAGCCAAAGCTCTCCCAGGCGACCATGTCGACGCCGCGCTCGCCGAGCAGCGACCACAGCGCCATCTCGACCGCACCGGTGTCCGACGCCGGCACGATGCCGATGCGGTAACCCGCCGGGACCTGGAGAATCTCCCG
>NZ_RZPL01000273.1:0-6759 GCF_004022805.1 Mesorhizobium sp. M7A.F.Ca.CA.002.04.1.1
TGCTCGAGTAGCAGGAATCCCTGCTCCTGGTCCTCGGCATGGATTTCCGGAACGCTGACGCCGCCTGCCCTTAAGGCGCGGTCGATGGCGACGAAAGCGGAAACCGACTGGGCGGTGTGGGCGATCTCGGCATAGGGCTTGCCGTCGCGGACCGGCGGGCCGAGCACCAGCCGTGGCGAGTTCATCAGCACTTGCGGCTTTTGGCCCGGCAGCGAAACGATCTCGTAAGAGCGGGCAGAAGCATCGCCAATGAAATGGCGGCGCTGCGCTTGCGCCCAGCCGGCGCTCACGAGAAAGTCGCGCATGGCCAGCGACCTTGCGGCCCGATCGAAGGCAGGTCCCTGCCCCGACAATCGTGCCAGCCGGCCGTTGCCATGCTGGACGAGCTCGATCAGGACCGTGGTTTTCGGCAGATGGGCTTCCGCCCGCTCCGGCCATTCGACCAAAGCAGCACCTTGCGCCAAGGCTTCGTCGAAACCAAGCTCATCGATCTCGTCGGCCGAGGACAGGCGGTAGAGATCGAAATGATGCACCGGAATGCGGGTGTCGTAGCTCTGCACCAGCGTGAAGGTCGGGCTCGGAACGTCGAGGCCGGCATCGTCGGCCAAGGTCCTGATCAAGGCCCGCGCCAGCGTCGACTTGCCGGCGCCCAGATCGCCCTTCAGGGCAAGCACGTCGCCTGGGCGCAGCGACAGCGCCAGATCTTCGCCCAGCCGCGCTGTCTGGGTCTCGTCGGCGAGTAATCGCTCCAGCACCAGTCCGGTCATCGAACGCGCTACTCGGCCGCGGCACGGATGCCCGGCATGTCTGGAAAGGTGCAGATGACGGTCGTGCCCTTGTCCTTGCCGGTTTCGATGCGAACGCTGCCGCCATGCAGCTCGACGAAGCTCTTGACGATCGACAGGCCGAGGCCGGCGCCGCGCCGGCGGCCGCCATTGGCGCGCGGCTCGAAACGGCGGAACACCGAATCGAGCACATCGGGCGGCATACCGGGACCGTCGTCATGGACCGAGAATTCCACCCCGTCCGCCAGATGGCGGCAAGTGAGCCGGATGGTGCTGGCTTCCGGGGCGTAATTGGCGGCGTTGCTGAGCAGATTGTAGAGGATCTGGCGGACGCGGACCTCATCGCCGTGAAACGTCTTCGGCGCCGAGGCTGCTTCAACCTCGAGCCTGATCGAATGCTCTTCCAGCCGGTCGGCCACCAGTTCGGCCGCAGCGGCGATGGTGCGATCGACCTGCACCTCGGAAATATCGAGCTGCATGATGCCGGCGTCCACCGTCGCCAGGTCGAGTATGTCGTTGACGATGGTGAGCAGGACCGCGGAGGAGGAGCTGACATGCTCGACATATTCCCGCTGCTTCTGCGTCAGCGGACCGGTCGTGGGCTGTGACAGGAGTTCGGTGAAGCCGATGATGTTGGTCAGCGGCGAGCGCAGTTCATAGGAAACATGCTGGACGAATTCGTTCTTGAGCTGGTCGGATTTTTGCAGCGCCTCGTTCTTGTCCTTCAGCGCCCGCTCGACATGGACGCTGTCGGTGACGTCGACGAAGGTCATCATCACCTGCCCGTTGGGCAGCGGGATCATGGCGTAACTCAACACGTTGCCGTTGTTGAGCTCGGTCTGTCCGTGGCGGTCGCGGCGCTCGTCGTCGAAGCCGGTGACGGCGGCAACAAAGCCGGGCCAGGGGCTGTCCGCCGCCTGCCGGTCGCAAAGGTCGCGGATGGTGGAAACATGGACGCTGGGCTTGGCCGCTTCGCCGCTCAATCCCCAGAGCGTGGCAAAGGCAGGATTCGACAGCCGGAGCCTGCCGTCGGGTCCGAACACCGCTACGCCTTCGGCAAGATTGTCGAGCGTCTCGCCCTGGACCCGCACCGCTGTCTGGTAGCGGCTCTCGAGGTCCATCTTCTCGGTCAGGTTCTCGAACACCCAGGTGACGCCGCCCTTGGGCTGCGGATTGGCGACGACGCGGATGGTCTTGCCATCCGGCAGATGCCACCAATGTTCCTGGGATTCCACAGCGCGATAGGCACCGAGCAGGCCTTCCTTCCAGCGGCGCCATTCAGGCTGTTCGGCGATCTTGCCTTCGCTGCGCAGCCGGTCGAGCAGCAAGGCATTGTCTGGAGCGCTGTGCAGGAAGCCTGCCTCCAGGCCCCAAAGCTTCTGGAAGGCCTGGTTGAAGAACCGCAGCTTCTCGTCGGTGTCGAAAATGGCGACCGCCGTGTTGAGCTGGTCGAGCGTGTCGGCGTGGCTTCGCACCGTCCGTTCGTATTCGCCGCGAACGGCTTCGATGGCACTGGTGTCGCAGGCAAGGCCGGCCGAGCCATCGCTGCCGGCGAAATCGGTGACCGCGAACACACGGCGGTCGCCTTCGATCACGGAGGACAGCGACTGCTCGAAAACCGGATGCGTCCTGTGCTGGGCGGCAATCGCATCGCGCGCCTGGCCGCCGAGGAACTCTTTCTTCTCCCGAACCGCGGCTTCGGCATTTTCGGCTTCGACGGCATCGGCATAGGCGCGGTTGACCCACTTCAGCCCGCCATCCTCGCCGCGGAGCCACGCCGGCATGTTCAGCGCGTCGAGCAGGCCGATCATCGTGTCGTGGTCGGCGGCCAGCCGCTGGTTCTCGATCTTCAGTCTGGCCTGGCTGCGCTGCGTCTCCGAGAGCGAGAGGAAACGCACGAGCACATGCGCGGCACTCTTGCGGCCATGCACTTCGAGCGGCGCACCGGCCTGCGATTCGATGACCAGGTCGAAGGGTTTGGCCTTTTCGCGCAATCCCGCGACGGCATGTTCGAGTGCCGCCGCCGAACGCGGCATCAGCCAGCGGCCGAAAGCAAGAAAAGCGGCCCTATCCTCGGGAGCGCCGCTTTCGACGGGCAATGTGCCGATGAGCTCGGGCTTCTTGTTTTCCGCAGCCCAGACGACGACGCGCTGGTCGCGCAGATTGAGCAGCGCCTCGGAACGGCGGAGCGCCGCGTTGATGTCGGCGAGGCGGCTCCTGAGTTCGACATTCTCCGCCGAGGTGCGGGCTCTTTCGCGGATGAGAACGATGGCCGATATCAGTGCGGCACCCGTCACGCCGACGAACACTGCAAGCTGCATGACATCAATGGCACTCACCGACAGTCCGGCGACGCTGGCAACAGCGGTCTCGGCATGCGCGGCGGCGCCGGCCAAGGGCCCCGCGAGCGCGGAGGTGGCAAGGAATGTCGACGCGCGGGCGCGCCAGGACAGGCTCCCCCCTTCCAGGGCGGAGCCAGCAATCCCCGAATCGTCATGGCCGCCGGAAACGGCCCGTCCCGCTCTGTGCGGGTGTTGCCCCGGCATGTCTTGGTCCTCTCCGCCGCCTGAATGCAAGACCGCCCTGATGCGTGCCTCTCTTGACCCTCTCGGGCTGGAAGCATCGCCGAATCACCTGACAATAACCCCTCGCCGAATCGGCGTGAAGGCTGATGGCGCGCAAAAATAAGGCCGGGCGAAAAGTCAATCGCCCGGCCTCAATATCTGGTAGTAATTTTAGCTTTGGTTAATAGCGGTAGTGTTCCGGCTTGAACGGACCCTGCGGCGTGACGCCGATATAGGCGGCCTGTTCACCCGACAGTTCGGTCAGGCGGGCGCCGAGCTTGTCGAGATGCAGGCGGGCGACCTTTTCGTCGAGATGCTTGGGCAGGACATAGACCTGGTTCTCGTACTGGCCGGGCTTGGTGTAGAGCTCGATCTGCGCCAGCACCTGGTTGGTGAAGGATGCCGACATGACGAAGCTCGGGTGGCCGGTGGCGTTGCCGAGATTGAGCAGCCGTCCTTCCGACAAAAGGATCATCCGCTTGCCGTCCGCGAAGGTGATCATATCGACCTGCGGCTTGACGTTGGTCCATTTCAAATTGCGCAGCGCGGCGACCTGGATCTCATTGTCGAAGTGGCCGATGTTGCCGACGATGACCATGTCCTTCATCGAGCGCATATGGTCGAGGGTGACGACATCCTTGTTGCCGGTGGTGGTGATGACGATGTCGGCGGTGGGGGCTGCATCTTCCAGCGTGACGACTTCAAAACCGTCCATCGCAGCCTGCAGGGCGCAGATCGGATCGACCTCGGTGACCTTGACGCGGGCACCGGCGCCCTTGAGCGAGGCCGACGAGCCCTTGCCGACGTCGCCATAACCGCACACGACAGCGACCTTGCCGGCCATCATCGTGTCGGTGCCGCGGCGGATGCCGTCGACCAGCGATTCCTTGCAGCCATACTTGTTGTCGAACTTCGACTTGGTGACCGAGTCGTTGACGTTGATTGCGGGGAAGGGCAGCAGGCCCTTCTTCTGCAGCTGGTAGAGGCGGTTGACGCCGGTGGTCGTCTCTTCGGTGACGCCGCGGATCGCCGCCTTCTGCTTGGTGAAGAAGCCGGGCGAAGCCTTCAGGCGCTTCTTGACCTGGGCGTAGAAATATTCCTCTTCCTCGCTCTGCGGGTTGGACAGCACGTCCTCGCCGGCCTCGGCGCGGGCGCCGATCAGGATGTACATGGTGGCGTCGCCGCCATCATCGAGGATCATGTTGGAGAGGCCGCCATCGGCCCACTGGAAGATCTTGTCGGTGTAGTCCCAATACTCCTCCAGCGACTCGCCCTTGACGGCAAACACCGGGATGCCGGCCTCGGCGATGGCCGCGGCCGCATGGTCCTGGGTCGAGAAGATGTTGCAGGAGGCCCAGCGGATATCGGCGCCAAGCGCCTTCAGCGTCTCGATCAGCACCGCCGTCTGGATGGTCATGTGCAGCGAGCCGGTGATGCGCGCACCCTTGAGCGGCTGCTTGGGGCCGAATTCCTCACGGCAGGCCATCAGGCCCGGCATTTCGGTTTCGGCGATCTCGAGTTCCTTGCGGCCCCAGCCGGCAAGCGAGATGTCGGCGACCACATAGTCCTTGCTACCCGTCATGGCAGTACTCCGATGCGAATGTTGTGCTTGCGAATTTGTTGCGGACACGCCCGCGCCGGTCGGCGCGTCCAAGGGCGCGAATTGCCGGCCTGACTAGCAGATCGGAGCAAGGACGACAATGGGATATAAAGAAATCTTTATCCCTGCATGTCTCTCGGACGCATATCGCGCTCTACCAGATCAGCATTCCTCGCCGAAGCGGGACGCCACCAGTTGCTCCAGGGCGTCGATGACCTGCTGGGCCTCCGGCCCGCTGGCGGTGACGCGGATCGAATAGCCGGGGCTTGCCGCCAGCATCATCAGGCCCATGATCGAGGTGCCGCCAACCTTGACGCCATCCTTCTCGACATGCACCGAGGCATCGAAGCCGCTGGCCAGCTGGACGAACTTCGCCGAAGCGCGCGCATGAAGGCCGCGCTGGTTGATGATGGGAAAATCCCGGACTATCTGATCTTTTTCCGGGGACAGCGCGGTCATTTGCTGCTCAGGAGCTGGCTGGCAACATTGATGTATTTGCGACCGGCGGCCTGGGCCTCATCAAGGGCGGCCGCCATGTTGTCGCCCTTGCGGATCGAGGAGAGCTTGATCAGCATCGGCAGATTCATGCCGGCGATCACCTCGGTGCGGCCGGACTCCATCACCGAGATGGCAAGATTGGAGGGCGTGCCGCCGAACATGTCGGTCAGCACGATGACGCCCGCCCCGGTGTCGACACGGGCAACCGCGTCGACAATGTCGCGCCGACGCTGCTCCATATCGTCGTCGGCACCGATCGCCACGGTTTCGAAATTGTCTTGTGGCCCGACGACATGTTCGACGGCATGTCGGAACTCGGTGGCCAGTTGACCGTGCGTTACAAGCACGAGTCCGATCATTCTTTGGTGGCTCCCGTCATCGCCGCTTCACAGGCGCATTTTATGCTCGCCAGCCAATCCAGGCGGCGGGAGCGCTATCTTGTCGACGCGCGGCCCGTTGACAAGCCCAAAATTGCGCAGGCGCATGCCATTTTGACGCATTGCAGCAAAAAACCCGGAGCGGATCATAGAAAAGGCGCGATCGACAGCCGCGCCATCACGACCGGTAAGGCCGCCGGGATATTGCGTTCGACCACATCGACCTGTGGCACCAGACAACCCACGATGCTGCTAGCGGCATCCTCCTGGAAGCGCGGCGCTTCATCGGCCGGCACCAGGTGGACATGCAGGTCGACGAGGCCTGCCGGCTCGAATGGCAGAGGCCGGGGGCCGAGCCCAGGCACCTCGACGAGGCCTTCTATGGCGGCGGGAGCGCGGCACAGAAGCCGCCCGGCATGCGCCTCGACAAAGAGCTGATCGTCACCGACGAGCCGCGCGAACGATCCGCGCTGGCGACAATGATCTATGAGCGCCAGCGCCAGCGCCGTCTTGCCCGAGCCGGAGGCTCCGGTGATGAGAATGCCGCGCTCGCCGATCAAAACCATTGTCGCGTGAATGTTTTCAGGCTGCACGGCTGGACCAGGCATGGTTGGAATTCATGCTCTCAGCCTTCGGCCGGCAACGTCACCACAAAACGCGCGCCCTTGATCTCGCCGGGTTTGGTGCCGGGGATGTTCTCGGCGGTGAGCGTGCCGCCATGGGCCTCGACGATCTGCCTGGATATCGACAGGCCAAGGCCCGAATTCTGGCCGAACGCCTCGCCGGCCGGCCGGTCCGTGTAGAAGCGTTCGAAGATGCGGTCGATGTTGTCGGCGCGGATGCCGGGGCCATTGTCGTCGACGGTGACGATGTTGAACTTGCCGGCACGCGCCAGCGACAGGCTGATGTGGCCATGATCCTCGGGAACGAAGGAA
>NZ_RZPL01000274.1:0-1038 GCF_004022805.1 Mesorhizobium sp. M7A.F.Ca.CA.002.04.1.1
TGCCAAGTCGTTCTCGACCGATATCGGCGTCGAGGTTGCCTCACTCGGCCTCCAGGTTCATGGCGGCATGGGCTTCATCGAGGAGACGGGAGCGGCCGCCTTCTATCGTGATTCGCGCATCGCCCCGAGCTACGAGGGCACCAACGGCATTCAGGCGATCGATCTGGTGATGCGCAAGCTGCCACTCGGCGGCGGCGACCATGTGCATGGTTATATCGCCGAACTGGCTGATATGGCCGCAGCGGTGCGGACCTCGAACCTGCAGGGTTTCGGCCGCACCGCCGACGCTCTCGACGCGGCACTTGGCGATCTCAGCGAAGCGACCCGCTTCCTGCAGAAACTGGCGGCCGAAGGCCGGGCGGACGAGGCGCTGGCGGGTGCGACGCCCTATCTCAGGCTGATCTCGCTTGCCGCCGGCGGCGCCTATCTGGCGCGCGGCGCTCTTGCCGACCAAGGCCGTATTCCCCTTTGCCGCTTCTTCGCCGAAAACCTGCTCGGCGAGGTCAGCGCTTTGCGGGCGCGCGTCATCGATGGCGCCGAAAGCCTCGCCGCTGCCGGAAAAACGCTGATTTCCGCCTGACGTTCACAAGGAAAGAACCGTGACAGACCATATCCTCGTCGAGCGCCAGGGCGCCATCCAGATCATCCGCATGAACCGGCCGGACAAGAAGAACGCGCTGACGCGCGCCATGTATGCGAAAATGTCAAAAAGCCTGGCAGAAGGCGACGCCGACCCGGAGATCCGCGTCCATGTCTTTCTCGGCGTGCCCGGCGCCTTCTCCTCAGGCAACGACCTTGCCGACTTCATGATCATCGCCACCGGTGGTGACGGCGGCACCGAAGTCTGGGACTTCCTGATGGCGCTGGCCAGGGTCGAAAAACCCATGGTCTCCGGCGTCGACGGCATCGCGGTCGGCATCGGCACGACGCTCAACCTGCATTGCGACCTGACCTTCGCCACGCCGCGCACCGTGTTCAGGACGCCTTTCGTCGACCTTGGCCTGGTGCCCGAGGCGGGGTCGAGCCCCTTGGCGCCGC
>NZ_RZPL01000274.1:1048-6742 GCF_004022805.1 Mesorhizobium sp. M7A.F.Ca.CA.002.04.1.1
GGCCTGATCTACGAGGTGGTCGAGGAAGCAGCACTGGAGGCCTCGGTGCTGGCGGCCGCCGGCCAGATCGCGGCCAAGCCGCCGCAGGCGTTGAAGATCGCGCGCGACCTGATGCGCGGCTCGCGCGACGACCTCGTCGCCCGCATCGGCGAGGAAAGCGAGCATTTTCGCGAGCGCCTGAAGTCCGATGAGGCGCGCGCCGCGCTCACCGCGTTCATGACGAGAAAGAAGGCCTGAGCCTCTTCTTCAGGGATAAAGCCTCGTCTTGTCCCAGGCGCCTTTCGCGTTGCGGCTGAAGACGAGCCGGTCGTGCAGGCGGAACGGCCTGTCGTGCCAGAACTCGATTGTCGTGGGCACGATTCGGAAGCCGGACCAGTGCTTTGGCCGCGGGATCTCGCCGATCGGGTAGCGTGCCGTGTATTCGGCCACTGCCTTCTCCAGCGCAAAGCGGCTTTCCAGCGGCCGCGATTGTTTCGAGGCCCATGCGCCGATGCGGCTGCCGCGCGGCCGTGTCGCATAGTAGGCGTCGGCTTCGGCGTCGCTGACGATCTCCACCGGTCCGCGAATGCGTACCTGGCGGCGCAGTGATTTCCAATGGAAACACATCGCCGCCTTCATGCTGCCAAGAATCTCCTGGCCCTTGGCGCTCTCGAAATTCGTGTAGAAGACAAACCCGCTTTCATCGAACCCCTTGAGCAAAACCATGCGCACATCCGGCATGCCGTCGGCATCGACGGTCGCCAGAGCCACGCCGTTGGGGTCGTTCGGCTCGCTTTTCGTGGCGTCGTCCAGCCATGCGGCAAACAGGCGAAACGGCTCGGCAGCCTCGGTAAAGTCACCGCTTGTTAACTCAGTGTCACTCATAGTTTTTCTCAAATTGTCACGAAGATTCTTACAAAGCCAAGATTCTTAACGAAGCAAGGGGGAGGCTGCCGATTGTCGCTTATCGCGCAAGCTTTTGACAGCAGGCAATGGAGCGTTATCGCTTCGGCCAGCGCGAAAGCCGCGATCGTGGCGGTCGCCTTGCCGCTTGCCGCTTGTGGCGCCGGCGGCTTCAGCCTGGAAAAAGCCGAAGTCGACCGCTCGATCCTGACCAGCAGCACATCGGCCTCGGCCGCGCCGGCCAGTCTGGATCGCGACTCCGACCAGACGACGATCGGCAATGCAGTCTCCTCGGCCGACATCGAGCAGCTCGGCGGGCAGGCCGTCCCATGGGCCAATGCCGGTACCGGCTCGCGCGGTTCCATCACCGATCTGGCGGAATTGAAGGACAACGGCCAGACCTGCCGCCGCTTCAAGGCCTCGCGCGAAAGCTTTGACGGCGTTGCCATGTTCGAAGGCGAACTGTGCCTGGCCAGCGCCGGCGGCTGGCGCATGCAGGACTTCAAGGCGCTCTGATTTTCCGCGTCTGATATGCGGCTCCAGCACTGGAATTTCTTCCTATGGGAGCGCATATAAGAGGCAACCAGAGACTCAACTCTTCTCCAGGGCAGTAAGCATGCGCGACCCCTATGAGGTGCTGGGCGTTGCCAGGAACGCATCGGCCAAAGACATAAAGTCGGCGTACCGGAAACTCGCCAAAAAGCATCATCCGGACCAGAATCCGAATGATCCAAAGGCGAAGGACCGTTTCGCCGCAGCCAACCAGGCCTACGAGATCGTCGGCGACGAAAAGAATCGCGCCGCTTTCGATCGCGGCGAGATCGACGCTGACGGCAAGCCGCGATTCCAGGGCTTTGAGGGCGCTGCCGGTGGCGGCGATCCGTTTGGCGGCTTTCGCCGGCAGCAAGGTCCGGGCGGCTCGCGGTTCGAATTCCGCTCCGGTCGACCCGGTGGCGATCCGTTCGACGGCAACAGCGACATCTTCAGCCAGATTTTTGGCGACACTTTTTCCGGCGCGCGCGGTCCCGGCATGGGCGATCGCCGCCAGCAGACGACCGCTGCCGATCTGAACGTGACGCTCGACGTCACCATCGAGGAAGCGGCGACCGCTGAAAAGGTGACGGCGATGTTCCCCGACGGCCGCAAGGTGGCGGTCAAGCTGCCGGCCTATGTCGAGGATGGCCAGACCATCCGCCTCAAGGGTCAAGGCGAGCAGGGGCCGGGCCAGCCAGGCGACGCGCTGGTCAAGATCCATCTGCGCCGGCATCCACGCTACCGCATCGAAGGCCGCGACCTGCACGCCGATCTGCCGGTGATGCTGGCGGATGCCGTGCTCGGCGCCAAGGTGCCTGTCGAGACGCCGACCGGCAGGCTCGCGGTCAACATTCCGGCCTGGTCGAGCTCCGACAAGGTCCTGCGGCTGAAGGGCAGAGGCCTGCCGGAAAAGGCCGGCGGTCACGGCGATCTCTACGCTCATGTGCGTATCATGCTGCCGGAAGGCGGTGACAGCGCGCTCGAAGCGCTGTTGCGCAGCCAAAAAGGCTGATCGGCGGCTTTTGTCCCCTGAACTGTCCGTTTTGAGCGCTTGAAGGGGCTCTGTGCCTGTGCGATAGGGCAACCCACAAAGCTGAAATCTTGCGGAGAGCGCTCACATGGCGGGTGGACAGGGCCTAATGGCCGGCAAGCGCGGCCTCATTCTTGGCGTCGCCAACAATAGGTCGATCGCTTATGGCATTGCCAAGGCCTGCGTCGATCATGGCGCCGAGATAGCGCTGACCTATCAGGGCGAGGCGTTCAAGAAGCGTGTCGAGCCGCTGGCGGCGGAACTGGGCGCCTTTGTCGCCGGCCATTGCGACGTCACCGATCCGGCGAGCCTGGATGAGGTTTTCGCCAATGTCGCCAGACATTGGGGCAAGCTTGATTTCCTCGTCCACGCCATTGCCTTCTCCGACAAGGATGAGCTGACTGGCCGCTATGTCGAGACGTCACGCGACAATTTCCTGCGCACAATGGACATTTCGGTCTATTCCTTCACCACCATCGCCAAGCGCGCCGAGGCGCTGATGACCGATGGCGGCTCACTGCTGACGCTGACCTACTACGGCGCCGAAAAGGTGATGCCGCACTACAACGTCATGGGTGTCGCCAAGGCGGCGCTCGAGGCCAGCGTGCGCTACCTGGCGGTCGATCTCGGCGCCAAGAAGATCCGCGTCAACGCCATTTCGGCCGGCCCGATCAAGACCCTTGCCGCTTCCGGCATCGGCGATTTCCGCTACATCCTGAAGTGGAACGAGTACAATTCGCCGCTGAAGCAGACGGTGACGCAGGAGGAAGTCGGCGATTCCGGCGTCTATTTCCTGTCCGATCTGTCGCGCGGCGTCACCGGTGAAGTGCACCACGTCGATTCGGGCTACCACGTCGTCGGCATGAAGGCGGTCGACGCGCCTGATATTTCGACGGTCAAGGACTAGCACCCCCCAACCGTCGTCCGTCCCGATCCGCACCGGAAGACCTGATGTACCCGCTGGTTTATATCGCGCGCCACGGCCAGACCGCGTGGAACGCCGAAATGCGGCTTCAGGGGCAGGCTGACACCGATCTCAATGCTCTTGGCCGCGAACAGGCGACCGGCAACGGGCTTCGGCTAGCTGCGTTGGTTCCAGATCCCTGGGAATTCGACTTCGTCGCCAGTCCGATGAAACGGACGCGCGAAACGATGCAGCGTATTCGCGCCGCGATGAAGCTGGATCCGGATGCCTATCGAACCGATCCGCGCCTCGTCGAGGTCAATTTCGGCGATTGGCAGGGATTTACCTTTCCCGAGCTGGAGACGCGGTATCCCGGAGCAAGCGGGACGCGTGCTCTGGACAAGTGGAACTTCCAGCCGCCCGGCGAAGGCGCCGAGAGCTATCAGATGCTGCTCGAACGGGTGAGGCCATGCTTCGACGCGATTGAACGCCAGACGATATGCGTGACCCATGGCGGCGTCATGCGCACCTTGTTTCGTTTCGTTCTGGGATTGGCCGAGGACGAGGCAGCGAACCTGGAAATACCGCAGGATCGCCTGCTCAAGCTCGAAGGCAAGAGTCTGGAGTGGCTTTGATGCATGTCGCCCAAAATTGGCCCCGGTTTTGGGAGAACGACATGCATAAAACAAAGACCTAAAGCGGGTCGCCTGAATCCGTTCAGACGCGACACGCTCTAGGCCATTTCGCAGGCGGCTCGGCGAAAGCTGAACCGCAAACGCTGCATTCAATTGAGGTTGGAAGCTCTAGTTGGCTGAGCTGTCCGGCAGTTCCATGTCGGTGATGACGTTTTCGCCATTGGTCACATCGTAGGCAATGACGATGTCCATGCCCGGCTTCAGCGCGTCGAGATCGGTCTCTGCGTTCAGCTTGTAGGACTTGCCGTCATCCAGCGTCAGCGTCGCCGTGTCCTTGTCGATCTTCTTGATCAGGCCTTCGGTCTGGCCGGCGAAAGCGGCGGTGGAAAGCAGCAGCGTGGCGGCAACGGCGCTAATCAGGGTACGCATAATCGTTCCTCTTTATCATTGCACCGGCATGGCGGCGGGCTGTTCAACAGCGGATGGAGCAGAGCAGAAACCAACCGAATGTGTCAAAACTAAATCCGCCAGATCACAGTTTGACCCCTGTGAAAAACGCCAATAGAACGCAATCTTCAGCCGGCTCCGATGCCGGGCAGGGTATTTCATGTCTCACAACACGTTCGGCCACCTTTTCCGCGTCACCACCTGGGGCGAAAGCCATGGCCCGTCGCTCGGCTGCGTGGTCGACGGCTGTCCGCCCGGCATCCGCTTTACGCGCGACGAGATCCAGGCCGAACTCGACAAGCGCCGGCCGGGACAGTCACGTTTCGTGACGCAGCGTCGCGAACCAGATGAAGTGAAGGTGCTGTCAGGTTTCATCCTCGACGAGGACGGCGAGACGATGATCACCACCGGCACGCCGGTGTCGATGCTGATCGAGAATGTCGACCAGCGTTCAAAGGATTATGGCGAGATCGCCCGCCAGTACCGGCCCGGCCATGCCGACTACACCTATGACGTCAAATACGGGGTGCGCGATTATCGTGGCGGCGGCCGCTCCTCGGCCCGCGAGACGGCAGCCAGAGTGGCGGCCGGTGCCTTGGCGCGCAAGGTGGTGCCCGGCGTGGTGGTGCGCGGTGCGCTGGTGTCGATGGGCGAGAAATCCATCGATCGCGCCAACTGGAACTGGAATTTCATCGGCGATGCGGAAAATCCGTTCTTCACCCCCGATCCGGCTTCCGTTCCTGTCTTCACGCAGTATCTCGACGGCATCCGCAAGGCGGGCTCCTCGGTCGGTGCGGTGATCGAGATCGTCGCCGACGGCGTTCCACCGGGCCTCGGCGCGCCGATCTATGCCAAGCTCGACCAGGACATCGCCTCCGGCCTGATGTCGATCAACGCGGTCAAGGGCGTCGAGATCGGCAACGGCTTCGAGGCCGCCCGCATCACCGGCGAGCAGAATGCCGACGAGATGCGCATCGGCAATGACGGCAAGCCGGTGTTCCTGTCCAACAATGCCGGCGGCATCCTCGGCGGCATCTCGACCGGCCAGGCAATCGTCGCCCGTTTCGCCGTCAAGCCGACCTCGTCGATCCTGACCCCGCGAAAGTCGATCGATAAGGACGGCAAGGACGTCGAGATCATGACCAAGGGCCGCCACGATCCATGCGTCGGCATCCGCGCCGTGCCGATCGGCGAGGCAATGGTTGCCTGTGCGATCGCCGATCATTATCTGCGGCATCGGGGACAGACGGGGAGGGGAATAG
>NZ_RZPL01000275.1:0-6735 GCF_004022805.1 Mesorhizobium sp. M7A.F.Ca.CA.002.04.1.1
TCCTATTCCCTCACCCCATCCCCGTGACATGGCGCAGCCAGAACGCCAGCGCGATGAAACCGATGATGGTGGTGACGCCGGTCCAGTCGACATTGGCCTTCTTCACGTCGCTGATGATCTTCACCAGCAGCATCCAGGCCACGAAGATGATCGGGAGAATGATGACAAATCTGATCATGCGACACCCCTGCTCGAAGCGATTGCACCCTTCCCTAGATGTAGGAAGCAATCCGGCGGTTTTCAGGATGCCCTCGCCGATGGCCCATGCGGCATGCCGGGAAAAAACGGAGTTTTGTCTTTACTGGCTCAACAAATATGCTAACCGGAGCGCCGTGCCCTTGTAGCTCAGCTGGTAGAGCAGCGGTTTTGTAAACCGAAGGTCGGCGGTTCGATTCCGTCCGGGAGCACCAGCACAATGCAAAAACCATAACATTTTCAAAAGCTTAGAAAACAAGGTTCGGGTTCGATCCACCGCTTATCCACCTGGAATTTTTCATTTGCCAACGCGAGTATCCGCCCAGAGCATCACCGTATCCGGATCATCCTCTTCGTCCTCCTCCGGCTCGTAAGGTTCCGGCGCCACCAGCAAATCGATTCGCCTAAGGTCAGTCCCTCCCATTGGCGCATCGAGCGAGAGCGTTTTGAAGGTGTCATATTTGTGGATAGTGTGCTTGGTGCTAGGTTGCCAAATATTCAGCCTGGCTCAGATTTGGGAATATTGGGGGGACGTCACTTTGATCCGCATTTTGGTCGCACTCGCCGCCGCAATTTGCTTCGCGTCTTCGGCGGCTTCGGCAGGACAGGACAATATCCACTTCCTGGTCGGGATGCCCGATGCCAAGTTAAATTTGGCCGCTAAAATGGCAGGTAACCTCAACGGCGTTATGCAAAGGTGCCGGCTGAGGCCTACAGAGAATGGAAAAGCTATCATTGCTGTCCCTGTGCTTTTGTACGAGGGGATAGAAAAACACCTGACGCCTAATCCTCCTAAGTTCCGGAAGGCCATTCACACCTATGAAAGAGCTTACGCCATGGCGGTCCAGAGAGCGGGAAATTGCCAGGCTGAGAAGGCCAAATACCCGGGACTTTACCGATAGATGGCTGCGAAGGGACCCGGACATTGGGCGAGTCACCGCCCTGCGCGCCGCCGCCTAACTATGGCGTCGACGGCATCCTTCCTGATTGCTGCGGATTGAGCCGTCCGGTATACCCATCGGCATTCTTCACGAACACAGCTGCAAGCCTGATCCGTGCGGCAGCGGCTTCATTGAAGATCAGAACGGCACCCCTTCCACGCTCCGCACTTGAATTTCTCGATAATGCCCGCATCGAAGCCTGACGCGGAAGTATTGAGCTCTTCGAGGGATGCCTGCTTGCACCGGCCATCCCGATACCTATTTCGCCGAATTCAGGCGCAGCAACTTAGCCTACGGGTGTGACTTCCTAGCTATATACAAAGTTGCAGGCTCATCGATATAAAGCGATTGGCGATTTTGATGGGGATTTCATGAAAGCTTTTTTGCTCGCTTCATTCGTTGCGCTTTCCGCGGCTCCGGCCATGGCTGCCGATATGACGATCGCTCCTGTCGATACCCCTGAATGGACCTGGCAAGGGCCATACGCCGGCGTGTTCGGTGCCGGAACGTTGGAACACTACAAGATCTATGGACCGGGCGCCCAGGCTGGCGCAACGCATAATGTCGGCTCGGCAACGGTCGGCGGCTTTGCAGGCTATAACCTCCAATCCGGCAAGATTGTCTATGGCGTCGAAGGCGAGCTTGGCTACCGCTTCAAGAAGAACACCTTCGACGATATTCCAGGCCCAGGCGTCCTTGACGCCTCCACAGGTTTGTTCGGATCCGTAAAGGGTCGCGTTGGCATGGACATGGGAGCCTACATGCCGTTCGTCACGGCTGGTGTAACCGCTGCAAAGCTGAAGACATTCTACCCGGGTGGAAACGCTGAGCGGGATGCCACCTTGGTCGGTGGTGTTGTTGGAGCAGGCATCGACGTCGCGCTCACACACAACGTGTTCTTGCGCGGCGAATACGACTTCTCCTTCTTCGGCAAGAAGTCGCTTGAATATTGTGGCGGCGGATGCACGCTGGAACACACGCTTCAGACGCACGATTTCCGCGTCGGCATCGCGATGAAGTTCTAACTGTTCAGCGCGTCTCCGACTTTGACGCCCCCCGCGGGAATGGCAAGACCAAGGTCCAGCTTGTGAATGGCATTCCGCGGGCGCAATGTCGCCGCGAACCCGACGGCTAGGGGCCTGGATCGCAAATAGTTTGCCGTTCAGGCCCTTCGTTCGTTCCGGACCATGCCCATCTGCGCGCCATCCCTTCGTACCAAACCGTACGTTGAATCCTTCTTGGGTCACGCGTGACAAGAGAGTAAATAAATCCTTTCGCAGGAAGGGAGGCCGCGATGGCAGAAACGCATATAGAAGTCGCACGCGCGGTTATAGAAACCAGCTTTCGGTTGCGGCACCATTCCCTGGCCGGCACTGCCTCATTTCGCCGTGATATGGACCACTCCCGACGCGCAATCGAGGCCTCGCGCGAACTGCTCAAGCGCCTTCGCCAACGTCATCGCGATGACATGGCCCGGGAGGGAGATCCGGAGCCAGGTCCTGTTGCCGTCTCGGCCTTCGATGCCGACATTCTCCGCTCGGCGTTTCGAAACCTGGTCAGGGAAACAGGCGTTCCCGAGTGTGAATGGCGCCACCTGGCTGAAAGCTTGGTCCGCGAATATGTCGGGTGCGAGCAGGTTAACGTTGGCTTGTTGGACTGGATTACCCACAAGTAGTCAGCGGTATAAATTGCGTACCAACGCAAAGCAGCCCGTCCCGCCCACATTGCCGGTGACACGAAACGGGCTGCGGAAGCCCGCATGCGACGCTTCCTGCAATCCAACTTCGGGCGAGTACGGATGTTCCGTTAGTTTCTGCTGAAAGGCGGTACATTCTGCTGCCGTGGCCATTCGACAGTCACTGGTAGGGTAGACCCGCCGCTCCATTTGCGAAGCGACGGGCTCTCGCCCACCCCATACCTGTGAAAGCAATTTAGATGCCAAACTTTTGACCCGTTATGGGGCACAACCGTCGCCTTGCCAGTCGGTCGGTCGCCCTCTCGTCGCTCTGCCTCGACATTGATAACCATGTACATCATGCCGGCTCGTTGGCTGCGATCACAAATTGTCGGATTCGTACGAAGCAGAGTTCTGTACGATTCCAACCCTGTAACTTTGTACACCCCTGTTTTGTAATTCGGCGGCTGAGGGGACGCCGTGCATCAGGTTGCATTTCACTGTCAATCGCGCGCCAGAGGGCGTATATTTTTTAAATCGTCTGCACGTGTCTACGGGCGCAGACGGCAGGGAGATTGGAAAGCTCTTGCCCCAAGCGGGATTGAGCTATGACCAATCCAGAGAACGATTCCTACAGAAACCAATTGTTGCGCAGGCTTGACCCTGGTGACCTGGGGCTTTTGCAGCCACACCTTGAACTGTGTGACCTCGAGCCGAAAATGACCTTAGAGAAAGCCGATTCGGAGATCGAGACGGTGTACTTCCTGGAGGACGGCATCGCTTCTGTGGTCGCGACGGCTTCAGGTAAGGAAGCCGAGGTGGGCCTTGTCGGCTTTGAGGGAATGACCGGTGCCGCGCTCGTGATGGGCGCTGACTATGCAGCGCATCAATGCTACGTTCAGTCGGCCGGCAGCGCTTTCAGGATGGGAACCGAGCCCTTCAAGGAGGCTCTTGCGAACAGCCCAACGTTGCGCCTTTTCCTGTTGCGCTATGTCCACTACTTCCACATCCAGACCAGCTATACGGCCCTGATCAACGCAAAATCAAACCTTGAAGAGCGGTTGGCGCGCTGGCTTCTAATGTGTGACGATCGGGTCCACGGCGAGCGCCTTGCGATCACCCATGAGTTTCTCGCCGTCATGCTTGGAGCAAGACGCCCAGGCGTTACCGTTGGGCTGCAAGTTCTGGAAGGACGTGGTTTCATCTATTCTCGACGTGGCGAAGTGCACATCAGGGACCGCAGCGGACTTGCGGCCTGCGCAAACGGCACCTACGGCAAGCCAGAAGCCGATTACGTTCGGCTAGTTGGATTATAGCGCTCCAAGCATGCCGGACGTAGGCCGCGGTGATCCAAGCACCTGCGCCTCGCGCCAGCAATACAGCCCGTCCCGCCCACATTGCCGGTGACACGAAACGGCTGCGGAAGCCGCGATCCGATGCGATTGCAATCCAACCCTGGGCGCGCACGGATGTCCCGCAAGCTTCATATCCCGTGCGTCAGCACAAGATAAATAGCGGGGACGAGCATCAACCAGCCGCTCAGTCCAAGAACCACCAAGATGGCCATGCGCTCTGTTCGCCTGACAAGGTCGGCAATGTTTTCTTTGTCCGGCAAAGCGACGGAGGCCACAAACCCGGGCGCACGATCATCGTTGCCATTTCCCGGTTGGTTCGCGCTGCCACTCTCATTCGATCTCTGGACCAATGTCATTGTGATCGTTCACCGAAAAGAATCTAAACCGGCCCGTTCTCGGCGCGTGAGCCGGAACGGGCCGAGGCGGGAAATCAGTTAAAATCGAAGGACGACCGAAGGACCACGTCGGCGGTTGCACCGGATGCGACGGCGACCATGCCGCCAATAACTGCGGCAAACCCGTCTCCAGCCCCGCCGGCGGCGGTGGGGACGGTAGTGCCAGTCCCGATGATAGACTTGCTGCACTTCTGCCTGTGCGTCTTCTTCAAAGGTCTCTGTTTGTGGCGTCTCAAGTTCATCGAGGATGCCGTGTCCGGCCCCTGGAACACCCGCCATTGCGTCAGTTGGGCGGACAGCGCTTGCAAGGGCCGCTGCCCCGGCAACGCCAAACATTGCAGTCAAGAAGGATCGCCGATCCATAATAAACCTCCCAAGGTACATGTGCTAGAAATGCGCCCACGCCTGCCGAATGAGCATGCATGGGCGCACGGTGAAATACAGGACCCGCCCGCCGCCGAAGCAGCTCACGGGTCCTATCAGCGCAGGAAGGGACGTAGCTGCGCCGATCCACGCCATGTCAGCCAAGAACGACCCCCATCACCAGGAAGGTGATGGCTGTTGCGAAAATCGGTGCGAGCAACCATCGCGCCTGGCCGACACTTTTTTCCACTGTTTCTCTCCGAATTGGAGAGACAACAACCTTTAGGCCTAAGCCGTTCCGCCTACTCCCAACGGGTAAGACCATTGCGTTTTCCAACCAGACTTTGGTCCTGCGCGGATTCAGACAGAGGCCCGTATGAGGAACGTTTGGCCTGGCGACGTGTTCGGGTGGCTGGCGCCCAGCCGATCGTGCTGCCGCCAGGTTACAAGAGGAGAAAAACAAATGAGGATGCACCTAAGCAGCGCCGCTGCGGCGCTCTTGCTGTTGGCCAGCGTCGGCGCGGTTGCGGCACAGGATGTGGTTATCACACCGGAACAGGACACCGTCGTGCGCGAATACGTGAAGAAGCAACCCTTGGCTTCTGTGAAGCTTCCGGGGGTGGAGTTGAATGTCGGCACGGCTCTGCCAGACACGGTCGAACTCCACGAGGTTCCCAACGTCAAATACCGCTATACGGTGGTCGACAACCGAACGGTTTTGGTGGACCCGAGCACACGCAAGATTGTGAAAGTCTACGACTGAAACTTCGAACCGGCCAGGCCCGCCGGCAGGGATGCCGGCGGGTTGCGCTCGTCAAATCGCCACTCAATCGGACAAATGAAAATGATGAACCCTGAAGTCGAGACGTCGCAAGCGCTCGTGGCGCGCCTGGTTGATCTCCAGGCGAGAGCGCGGGCAGCACGTATAAATGAGGCCGAAATAAAGACCTTCCAAAAGGTCGCAGCCGTCACGGATGATGGTCGAGGTCGGTCGGCTCAGGATCTGGCCGTTCCAGGTTCGATGGCGACATAGTGGTGCACGAGGTCACACCCCAATCGCCGCCACAAGAATTCGGTTCTGCCCGCGGATCGCCGCGCGCAGTTCCAACATTCCAAGTTGTGCCTTCTTCTACGACGCGCCAGCAACCTGGGTGGATGCCCCAACCCTGGTGAAGGTGTTCCGCACCCTGACGGACTTGTAGACGTAGGCGACCCAGAGCCCTATCAGCACAAACGAGACTATGTGCGTCGCAAGCGCCTCGCCAGTGACCACTTGCCGAACCGAAACCCCGATCGCGGTGGAGACCCAGATCGCGTCCAGTATGACCGCCACCGGGATTGCGAGCCATTGGATGAGAAACAACTGCTTGAACCGAAGGCTCCGCCTCAGCATGGCAACGAGCACCACAAGCTGAAGCACCATGAATGCCAGCAGCAGGGCAACCTCGCCATAGACCACCATGGGTCCATTCGGCACCAGCATGAGCTGGTTGTCGCCATCGCTGGAGGCCCCCAATTCGGCGAGTGTGCGCAGCGGTGACAATGCCTGACCGATAGCCAGCAGCATCAGCCAGCCGCCGAAGCCCACAAGAGCCTCAGGATTCTGCGACGGCTTCGCGGCCGATCGAACAGCAAAGAAAACAGGCACGCCGATCAACAGCAGCATGATCGCCCAATGCCAGATGGAAAACGCCCCCATTTACGCCTCCCCTTTTTATGCTCCCTTAAGTTGTACCAGGCTTTAAATTCAACTCAAGAGGCGAGCGCTGGTGTGAAATGACAATATGCCGAACCGACGATTTTCTCCTGTC
>NZ_RZPL01000276.1:0-6723 GCF_004022805.1 Mesorhizobium sp. M7A.F.Ca.CA.002.04.1.1
CCCGCCCTTGGTCGCCGCCATGAAATGATGCGGCTGCGCGGCGGATTTCACCGCCTCGGCGGCTATGCGCAGATTGCCGTCGGTGCCGTTCTTGAAGCCGACCGGGCAGGAGAGGCCCGAGGCCAGTTCGCGGTGGATCTGGCTCTCGGTCGTGCGCGCGCCGATCGCGCCCCAGGCGACGAGGTCGGCAATGTATTGCGGGGTGGTCATGTCGAGGAATTCGGTCGCAGCCGGCAGGCCGAGATTGTTGACGGCCGACAGCACATTGCGTGCCATCCGCAGCCCCTTGTCGATGTTGAAGCTGCCGTCGAGGTGGGGATCGTTGATCAGGCCTTTCCAGCCGACCGTCGTGCGCGGCTTTTCGAAATAGACCCGCATCACGATCTCCAGCCGGTCCGACAGGCTCTCGCGCAGCGCCGCGAGACGGCTGGCGTAATCGACGGCCGCGACCGGATCGTGGATCGAACACGGGCCGACGATGACGAGCAGCCGGTCGTCGGTCCCGTTCAAGATGGCATGGGTTGCATTGCGCGATGCGCTGACGGTGCGCGTCGCCGTCAAAGTGCGCGGTATCTCCCGCATCACCTCGTCCGGTGTGCTCAGTTCTCGGATTTCCTTGACCCGGAGGTCGTCTGTGGTGGTCAACACGGCTTTCTGCTCCTGTCGAGAGCATGATGCCGAAAAGTGTGAAGCGGTTTTCGGACGACATCATGCTCCCCTTTGATTTAGAGGAAACCTGCCGGCTGAAAACAAAAAAGCCGCCAGGTATGGCGGCTGTTCGGATCTTGTTGCTGCAATCTTCAGATCGAGCGCAATCCTCCCGCCGCCAGCGAGCTCCTAAAGTACCAATATGTGACGGTCAGGTTGATCATGAGGCTCATATAGTCGATGCGGAGGCACTTGTCACGTGCCCTGATGCGGAGACAATTCGGGATGGCCGAAGCACCCAAATTTCGTCATCCCTGGGCGGAGCAGGAGCGAAGCTCCGTCGCGGAGACCCTGGGATCCATTCCGTGACTTTGGCCGAATGGTGCAGCGGAGCAGAATTCCGCACCGCAGCAACGCTCAGAAGTCGCGGCATGGATCCTCGGGTCTGCGCCGCGTCGCTACGCTCCTTGCACCGCCCGTGGATGACGAAGTGATGGGCGTTTGAGACTCGCCGGCGTTACTCCGGTGACGCCCCCGCAATGCTTTGATCGTAGTCGACCAGCGACCCGGTCATGACACCGGACTGCGGGCTGACCATGTAGCTGATCAGACGGGCAAGCTGGTCCGGCTTGACCAACTGGCCCATCGGCTGCGTCGCTTCGGCCTTCGCCAGCCAGTCGTCCGGCGCGTCGTGCCACTTCTTCTGCACGATGTCCTCGCCTTCCGTATCCATCCAGCCGGGCAGCACCGCATTGCAGCGGATGCGGTTGTAGCGATAGGCATTGGCGACATTCTTGGTCAGCGTCATCAGCGCGCCCTTGCTGGTCGAATAGGGCGTCAGGAACGACTGGCCGGTATGCGCCGACATCGACAGCACGTTGACGATCGAGCCGGGTGCCTTCTTTTCCAGGAGATGCGCCACCACGCCCTGCATCAGGAAGAACGGGCCGCGCACATTGGTATCGAAAATCGTATCGAACAACTCTTCGGAGGTTTCGACCAGCGAACCGCGCGCCGAAGTGGCGGCGGCGTTGACCAGCGCGTTGACGGTGCCGAAATGCGAGATCGCGGTGGCGACCGCGCGCTTGCAGTCCGCCACTTTTGACACATCGGCGCTGATGAAAATCGCATCGACGCCGGCTTTCTTGAAATGGGCGACAGCCTTGTCGCCCTTCTCCTGCGAGCGGCCGATGAGCGCCAGCGCCCGGCAGCCCTCGTCGGCCAACGCTTCGGCAACGGCAAAGCCGATGCCTTGCGCGCCGCCGGTGACGATGGCGCGTGTCTGTGAATTGCGATCGGCGGATGCGCTCATCGCTTTGCTCCTGGATTGAGTTCCGGTTCTTACTTGTCGAGGCGGACGGTCTTGCCGGTGGTTGCCGACTTTAGCGCGGCGTCCGCCAATCGAAGCGCGATAAGCCCATCGGCGCCGCTGGGTGATGCCTTCTTGCCCGAGGTCGCGGCGGCGATGAAAGAGGCAATCTCGATGGCATAGGCGTCGAGATAGCGGGTCATGAAGAAGTCGTGCAGCGGCGGGCGCGTATAGCCCTTCTCATTGGCCAGTTCGATCGACACCGGCCGCTGGTTCTCGGCAGCCACCATGCCTTTCGAGCCATGCACCTCGATGCGCTGGTCGTAGCCATAGGTGGCGCGGCGCGAGTTGGAGATGACGGCCTGCTTGCCGGACGCGGTCTCGAGAATGACGCTGACCGAGTCGAAATCGCCGGCCTCGCCGATCTTCTTGTCCACAAGCACCGAGGCATGCGCGCTCACGGCAACTGGTTCCTCGCCGAGCAGGAAGCGCGCCATGTCGAAATCATGGATGGTCATGTCGCGGAAAATGCCGCCCGAGCGCTTGATGTAATCGATCGGCGGCGCGCCCGGATCGCGCGAGGTGATGGTGACCATCTCGACGGTGCCGATGGCGCCGTCGTCGATCGCCTTGCGCACAGCGGCGAAATGCGGGTCGAAACGCCGGTTGAAACCGACCATCAGCGTCGCCTTGGCCTTGTCGACCACGGCCAGGCATTTCTCGACGCGCTTGACGTCGAGGTCGATCGGCTTCTCGCAGAAGATCGCCTTGCCGGCCTTGGCGAAGCGCTCGATCAGATCGGCATGGGTGTCGGTCGGCGTGCAGATGATGACGGCGTCAATATCTCCGGCTTTCTCGATGTCCTCGATGCTGCGCACCTCGGCGCCATAGGCGCTGGCCAGTTCGGTGGCCGCCTTCTCGAACGCATCGGCAACCGCAACCAGTTTGGCCTGCGGATTGGAGCCGACGGCACGGGCGTGGACCTTGCCGATGCGGCCGGCACCGAGGAGAGCGAAGCGAACGGTCATGGGTATTTCCTCTGGGGGAATGGGTTGGAGAGAGTTGTCCGCACCTTGCTTTTGGGGAAAGGTGGCAAGGCTATTTTTCGAGCGCGCCAGAAAACAGGATGACCATCCTGTTTTAGGCCGCGAGTTCCGCCTCCCCGGTCTTGGCGCCGGTGATGTAGGAGACGATATCGTTTCCGTCGGTGTTCTCCTTGCGCAGATTGGCGACGATGCGGCCGTTCTTGAAGACATAGATGTGGTCGCAATTGTCGAGCTCTTCGGTTTCCGTGGTGTACCAGAGGAAGGTACGGCCGCGGGCAGCCTCCTCGCGCACGAGGTCGTAGACCTCCAGCTTGGTGCCGATGTCGACGCCGCGCATCGGGTCGTCCATCAGCACGATCTGTGCATCCGAGCCGAGCGCACGCGCAAACAGCGCCTTCTGCTGGTTGCCGCCCGATAGCGAGAAAATGTTGTTGTTCATATCAGGCGTACGGATGCCGATCTTCTTCTGCCAGAATGCAGCAAGCTCGGCCTCACGCTGCGGCGAGATCAGCAGCCCGCTGCGCAGCCGCGCCAGCGAGCGGATGCCGATATTCTCGGCGATTGACCATTCCGGAAAGATACCGTCCGACTGGCGGTCGCCGGCGACCAGCGCCACCGGCGCTGTCACCTCGATGCCGGCCCGGGCGCGCGTGGCGCCGCGGAAGATCGCCAGCAGCAGATCGGTCTGGCCGTGGCCCGCCAGCCCGGCAAGGCCGATGATCTCCCCAGCGCAGGCGACGAGGTCGGTGCCGTCCTTCTGCGCGGCGGGCCGCGCCCGGACCCTCAGCGGACTGGCGGCGGGCTTGGCGGCAGCGATTTGCGCCGCGATCTTCTGGCGCGCTTCCGCGCCGCCCATCGCCGTCACCAGCCGGTTACGGTCGAAGGCGGTGGCGGCGTCGGCGACAACCACCTTGCCGTCGCGCATCACCACGATGCGGTCGGCGTTGCGCAGCACCTCCCCCAGCACATGCGAGATCAGGATGCAGCTTTTGCCGCCGGCAACGAAGCGGCGCACGAAGGCCAGCAACTGGCCCGCCGTATGCGCGTCGAGCGACGATGTCGGCTCGTCGAGGATGACGAGGTCGAGACGATCCTGGGTGACGGTGAAGGCGCGCGCCACTTCGACCATCTGGCGACGGCCGATCGACAGGTCGCCGACAATGTCCGACGCCGAGATGCTATGACCCGGAAAGATCTCGTCGAGCTTGGCGGCGATCAGCTCGGCCGCCTTGCGCCGCCAGCCGAAGCCACGCAGCGAAGCGTGGTTGATGCGTGTGTTCTCGGCGACGCTGAGATTGGGGCACAGCGACAGTTCCTGAAACACGCAGCGTATGCCGAGCTGCTGCGCGCGCGACACCGAGTAGTTGTCCTCGGTGTCGCCATGCACGCCGATCTGCCCGCTGTCGGGCACCAGCGTGCCCGCCACCATGTGCATCAGCGTCGATTTGCCGGCGCCATTGTGGCCGACGAGCCCGACGCATTCGCCGGGTCCGACGTGAAAATCCACGCCACCCAGCGCGCGAACGGCGCCGAAATGCTTTTCGGCGCCGTTCAGTCTGATGATGTCAGCGTTACCCCTGGGCATGCTCAACGATACTCGCTTGGCGATACGGACGGCAACGCTTGGCCGACACTCACTTGATGTTGGCTTTGATGGCCGCGATCGCGTCTTCCTGCGTGTATTCGTGGCTGGCGACGCCGCCCTTGGGGATCTTTGGCAGCTCGGCCTCGAAATCGTCCTGCGTGAAGGCCAGATACGGCACCAGCAGGTCGTGCGGAATATCGGTGCGGCCGTCGAGCACCTGCTGCGCCACCCAGAAGGCGAGCGATGACACGCCGGGCGCGATCGATGCCGACCAGGTCTGGTAGCCGTCCTTGTCCTTCTGCTCCTTCCACCACTGCAACTCGTCCTGGCGGTTGCCCATGATGATGGTTGGGCGCGGCTTGCCGGCGGCGGCGAAGGCCTGTGCGGCGCCGTAACCGTCGCCGCCCTGATCGACGACGCCGACGATGTCGGGCAGCGACGGCAGGATGGTCGCCACCGCCTTTTGCGCCGTCGTCTGGTCCCAGTCGCCGGTCACCGAACCGACGATCTTGAACTCGGGATGGGCGGCGACGCCTTCGAGGATGCCGGCATGGATGGCATCATCGATCGAGGTGCCGGCAAGGCCGCGGATTTCAAGCAGATTGCCGCCCTTGGGCTGGAACTTGGCCATCTGCTCGACTTCCTGCTTGCCCATGTCCTTGAAGTCGACGACGACGCGGTAGGCGCAAGGCTCGGTCACGGTGCCATCGAAGGAGACGACGGTGATGCCGGCATCGCAGGCCTGCTTGATGGCGCCGTTGAGCGCATCCGGCGAGGCAGCGTTGATGACGATGGCGTCATAGCCCTGCAGGATCAGGTTCTGCACCTGCGCCGCTTGCGTCGGCACCTCCTTGTCGGCGGTGGTGAAGATGTCGGCCGCGCCGACCACCTTGTCGGCGACCGCCTTCTTGGTGACGATGCCATAGCTGTCGAGCATCGCCTGTCGCCAGGAATTGCCGGCATAATTGTTGGAAAAAGCAATCTTCTTGCCACTGGTGTCGGCCAGCGCCGTGCCCGAAGCGAGCATTGCCGCCAGAGCGCCCAGAACGAACAGTTTCTTCATGTCGTTATCCTCCCAGATGTGTTGACTGCTGTATTCCCACCGGCTTTGACCCGGCCTCACTCCCAACTCTGATTTGAGCACGGATTGTCGCGAGCTCAAAACAGTCTCAATCCCGGCACGCGCACCCTGAGCCGGTACAGCGACGTCGACGCGGCAATGTAGAGGCTTTGCAAATCGTCGTCGCCGAAGGTGAAATTCGCGCAATCTTCGGGCGTCCGGATGACGCCAAGAATGGTGCCCGACGCGTCGAAAATGTGGATGCCGCCGGGTCCGGTGCAGTAAAGATTGCCGCGGCTGTCGATCTTCATGCCGTCGGGCGCTCCCGGCCCGTCGCCCTCGGTTGCTGCCCACACCGCGCCGCCATTGAGGTCGCCATTGGCTTCGACGCCGAACACCCTGATGTGCCCGCGTTCGGTGTCGTTGATGAACAGCCGCGACTCGTCCAGCGAAAAGCACAGCCCGTTCGGCTGCCCGAAATCGTCGGCCAGCAATGTCAGCCGGGCGCCGTCGCCATCGATGCGGTAGACGCCCTGGAACGGCAGCTCCTGCGGGCGTGGCACGCCATAGAACTCCCTCCGGCCATAGCCCGGATCGGTGAAGTAGATCGATCCGCCGGTGGCAACGACGATATCGTTCGGGCTGTTGAGCTGCTTGCCCTGATGATGCGTGGCCAGCACGGTCACGCTGCCGTTGGGCTCGGCGCGGGTCACGCGGCTCGTTGCGTGCTCGCAGGTGACCAGCCGCCCCTGGCGGTCCAGCGTGTTGCCATTGGCCTTATGGCTCGGCTCGCGGAACAGCTCGATCTCGCCCTCGGCACTGCAGCGATACATCCGGCTTTCCGGAATGTCGGAGAAGACCAGCCATTTCTCATAGGGATGCCAGACCGGCCCTTCGAGGAAGCCGAAGCCGCTCGCCAGCGTTTCGATCGGCGCATCGCCGACGACATCGTCGAAACCGGAATGGCGCGCACGCGCCGGCACCGACATCATCGGCTCCCGGCGCGAACAGCCGTGCTACTCCGCATGGTGACGAATGGCATGAGCGCTTCCCGATACAGTCTTCTTGTTGGGGC
>NZ_RZPL01000277.1:0-6698 GCF_004022805.1 Mesorhizobium sp. M7A.F.Ca.CA.002.04.1.1
GCCGCCCGACTGATGGGCACGAAGAAGGCGCTTGCCATATTGCCAGCCGGCACCATGAACCTGTTCGCACGCGGGTTGGGCATTCCGCAGTCGCTCGACGGGGCGCTGAAATCCTTCGCCGACGGCGAAATCATTGCTGTCGATGTGGCGACGGCCAATGGCCAACCTTTCGTGCACCAGTTCTCGATCGGCATGCACGCGAAGATGGTGCAACTGCGCCAGAAGATGGAGTTCGGTTCGCGGTTGGGAAAGATCCGCGCCTCGGCCAAGGCGGCTTGGGCAACGATCAACAATCCACCTGCGATGAATGTGACGCTCAGCATCGGCGATGCCGAAATGGCGGCACGCATCACCGGCATCGGCATCACCAACAACTTATTCGGTGAAGGCCATCTGCCTTATGCCGACAATCCTGCGGGCGGCGTGCTCGGTGTCTATGTCACGGTGGCGAAGCAGCGCGCCGAACTGGTCAAGTTCTTCTTCAACATGGCGCGCGGCAAATGGCGCGACAACGAACATGTCGAAATCCACCAGACAAACAGAACGGTGCTGAAAATCCATTCGGGCAGCCGCAAATTTCGCGCCGTCATGGACGGCGAACTGGTCAGGCTTGACCGTGAAACGGTAATCGAGATTCAGCCTGGCGCACTGAATGTATTGGTTCCGGCGAGCGCGGCCCAGTCGAGAGCCGCCTGATGAGGTGCGGCGCAACGGACAGGCCCGCTTTACCCGGCAGGAGCCTGCTCGGTGGTGTTGGGCGGTGTGGGGACATGCTGTTCATCGCTGTTAGGCGCCTTGATCAACACACCATAGATCTCGGCAATGCCCCATGCAGCAAACACCAGAAGCAGTGCGGCGATCAGGATCCGAAATCCATGCCAGCCCCATCGCCCCTGCCGCGCCTTGTTTTCTGGAATGATCTTGGCCATGCTCGATCCCTGTCTCATTCTGCACCAACTGGCGCGCCCGGCAAATCATGGTCGGGTAACGGTTCCTCGCTAGGATGGTTCCGGAAAAGCGTGCTGGCCTTGCACCAGCGCAAGCATGCGGCGACGAAGACCGGGACGAGGCAATTGGGGTGATTGGCAAGACGCAAACAGCACCCGATCTGCCGGCCGAAGTTGCGCTAGCAGTCATGGATATCGACCGGCTGGCCGTGCTGCACGGATTGGAGATGCTGGATACGGCGGCCGACCCCGATTTCGACCGCGTCAGCAGCCTTGCCGCAGCGGTGATGCAGGTGCCGATGGCCCTGGTCACACTCGTCGACCTTGAACGGCATTGGTTCAAATCCTGCTTCGGCCTGGACGAGACCGAAACCGCGACCAACGTCTCCTTCTGCGCCCATGCGATTGCCGCCGGCGACGAGCCGATGGTGGTCGTGGATGCAACGGCGGACCCCCGTTTCAAGACCAACCCGCTGGTCACCGGAAAGCACCATGTCCGCTTCTATGCCGGCGCGCCGATGATCGTGGCAGGTGCCCGCATCGGCACGCTGTGCGTGCTCGACCGCGAGCCGCATGGTTTTCCATCCCGAACCGAGCTCGACCAGTTGAAGGCGCTCGCCGGCCTGGCCGCCAGCCTGTTCACCCTAAAGGACGCAACCCGCAGCGGCGCGATCGCCGAGGCCGCACTTGCGCGCGAGGAAAAACGACGCGCCATCGCACTCGATGCGGCCTCGCTCGCCAGCTGGGCATGGGATATCCGCACCGATGTCATCGAATGCGACACATTGATGTCGGAGCTGTTCAACCTGCCGCGCTCCAACCGGCTGCGCGCACGCGACATCCTCACCGCCATCGATCCGCGCGACGTCTACCAGACCGAAACCCGCTTTCGCGACGCCTTGACCGGCAGCGACGACTATTTCGGCGAATACCGGGTGAAGGGCTTTCACCCGCCGCGCTGGCTCGCCACGCGCGGCCGTGTGATCGAGCGTGACGGCGACGGCAAGCCGACATTGATCTTCGGCGTCAATTACGACATCTCCGAGCGCAAGCTCGGCGACGAACGGCAACGGCTGCTGCTGCGTGAACTCAACCATCGCGTCAAGAACACTCTGGCGACCGTCCAGGCGCTGGCAACCCAGACCGTGCGCCATGCCCGCCAGCCAAGCCAGTTCCTCGAGGCCTTCGGCGCCAGGCTTCAGGCCTTGGGCATCGCCCACAATCTGTTGTCGGACCGCGAGTGGCGTGGCATCGGCATCAGTGAACTCGTCCAGATCGAGGTCAGACCTTTCGAAACGGCCGAGCAGCCGCGCATGACGATCTCCGGCGACGACCTGCTGCTGTCGCCCGACCAGGCCGTCGGGCTTGGCCTGATCCTGCATGAACTCGCCAGCAACGCGCTGAAATATGGCTCGCTGTCGGTGCCGTCAGGCAGGGTCGACCTCGGCTGGAGGACGCAAGGCAGGAAGGATGCCCGGCGTCTTGTGCTGACCTGGCGCGAAAGCGGCGGGCCGCAAGTCGCTCCGCCGGATCGGCAAGGCTTCGGCTCTATCCTCATTCGCCGCAGCCTGGCCAAGGTCATTTCCAGCGAAGTGACCCATGAATTCCGGCCGGAAGGCGTGTTTGCCGAAATATCGATGCCCCTGGAAGAGCTGTCGAAGTGATCTCCCAACAGCTCTATGTCCGCTCGCTCTCATCCGGATCGTCGGATTTCACATTCTCGCGGTAGATGGCGTAGGCCGCGAGCGCCACGGCCGGCCCCAGAATGGCGCCGAGACCGCCTTTTCCCTTGAGCAGGCTCGGCAGCACGGCGAGTGCGGCGGTGACGCCGATCGCCTTCATGTCGGCATTGCGGCGCTGCGCCCGGCGCCGGGCGCGCGAACCTGCGGATATCCGGTAGATCAGCAGGATAAGTCCGGCGAGCACTAGGAAACCGGCGCCAAACCCGAGCGCGGCGGCAAGCGAGCCGTAGCGCATCGCCGTCCAGATATAGGCGGCCCCGACCAGAAAGCCGAGACCGCAAAGCGCAGCGGCCATGGCGATCACATAGACGATTGCCGCCGTGCGCGCCCGGTGAACGGCGGCCACGGTTTCCCCCGAGGCGAGGCCCGAGATCAGGGTTGCCAACATTCCCATCTGTAGCGCGACTAGCGACGCGCGATGAGCGCGAAAAGGAAGCCGACGCCAGCGGCGATTGCCAGTGACGTCACCGGCTTTTCACGCACGCTTGCCATCATCTGCGCTTCGATGTCCTTGGCATTGCTGCGCAAGCTGTCAAAGGCTGCTTCGCCCTGCGCGCGCAACTGCTCGACCCCTTCTGTCGCTGCACGGCGCGCGGTGCCATAGCCATGCTCGCCGGTCTTGGCCAGTTGTTTGGTGAGCTTGTCGATGTCGGCCTTCAACTGCCTGATGTCGGCTTCCAGGTCCGCATTTGCACGGGCGTCGGTTGCGGTCTTTCCTGCGGCAGTGGCCATGGCTTAACTCCTTGTGATTGCTCGGTTTCAAACGCGCTGCGCACCTCATGGTTCCGCCACTGCGGACAAAGTAGCCGAAAACGCATCGGCGCGCACCCGATCCGCCGGCTTCGCAAAAAGACGCTTCCTCAGATTAGTGGCCGGCGCGCCTCGCCCAGCCCTTCCCAGCCGGCGAGCCGCTTGAGCCCTTCATTGTCGGAGACCGCGCAGCCGCCGTCGCGCCAGACGATCAGCTTGCGATCCATCAGCTTGCGGATCGTCTTGTTGGTGTGAACCAGCGACAGGCCGAGCGTATCGGCAATGTGCTGCTGCGTGATCGGTATCTGGACGGATTGGCTGCCATTCAGTCCGACGACCTTGGCCCGGCTGCCGATGAAGGCGATGAGATAGGCGGCGCGCTCGATCGCACTGCGGCGCCCGAGGCTGAGCAGATTCTCGTCCAGCATCCGCTCCTCGCGCGATGCGATCCAGGTGATGTCGTAGGCCAGCCCGGGATGATTGCGGTACAGCTCGTGCAGATATTCGCGCTCGAAAACACACAGCAGCATCGGTGAGAGTGCCTCGACGGAATGCTGCATCTCGCCCATCACACTGCCTTGCAGGCCGATCAGATCCCCGGGCATGAGATAATTGAGGATCTGGCGACGGCCGTCCCGCAGCAGCTTGTAGCGAAACGCCCAGCCGGAGAGCACGGTGTAGAGATGGGCGCTATGGCTTCCCTCCACCAGCACCGTGTCGCCCTTATCGACCGCGAGTTCACCCTTCTTGAATTTGCTGATGAAGGCCAGCTCCTGTTCTTCGAAGTCGCGGAAAACCGGCAACGGCCGCAATGGGCAGTTCTCGCAAGGATATTGGCGGCTGGAGAAAGCGTTATTGTTCTGGACTGACATTTCGCCCCCTTCGAAAGCCCGCTCGACCCCCTTCGAAAGCCGCTCTTGGAGAGCCGCGTTTCAACGCGTTGCAAGGATTGAGGTTCCGCCCGCTGGCCACATGTCTTTTTTAAATGACATCAAGCCAATTAGCGATCATGACTCCGGCGTTTCAAGGAGTCTTTGCCTGTGCCCACATTGCTTGACGGATTGCGGATTCTCGTTTTGGAGGACGAATTTCTCATCGCCATGGATGTCGAGCAACTTTGCCGCGATCATGGCGCCGATGAGGTGGTGATCGCCCGTGACCTGACCGAGGTCGATGGCCGGGAAGTCGCCACGCGATTCGATGCAGCCATTGTCGACTTGATGCTGGGCGGCGCCTCGACGATCGATTTCGCTTCCGGGCTGCGCGCGGCAGGCATACCTTTCGTGTTTGCGTCCGGCTATTCGGATGCCGATGAAATCAAGGCATCGTTTCCGGGCGTCAGGCTGGTTGGCAAACCCTACTCAGGCGAAGACCTGGTGCAAGCGGTCGCGGCGGCCTGCGGACGCGCTTGAGACGCGATCGCGGTCAGCTCGCCGGCGAACTCGTTACCTGGGCCGAAATCGCGTCCGGACCATACTCGTCCTCACCTGATATTTTCAGGATCTCCTGCAAGCGGGTACGGGCTCGGCTGACGCGGCTCTTGATCGTCCCCACCGCGCAGCCGCAGATCTCCGCGGCCTCCTCGTAGGAGAAACCAGATGCGCCGATGAGGATGATGGCTTCGCGTTGGTCCTCCGGCAACTGCTCCAGCGCCCCGCGAAAGTCCTTCAGGTCGAGTTGACCGTGCTGGGCCGGATGAACGGCAAGCCTGGCCGTCATGATACCGTCGCTGTCCTGCACTTCGCGCCCGCGCTTGCGCATTTGCGAATAGAACTCGTTGCGCAGGATGGTGAAAAGCCAGGCCTTGAGATTGGTGCCGGGCTGGAAGCTCTCATGCTTGTCCCAAGCCTTGACGAGTGTTTCCTGGACGAGGTCGTCGGCTTTATCGGCATTTTGCGTCAGCGACACGGCAAACGCGCGCAGACTTGGGATTGCCCCAAGCAGATCAGTCTTGAAGCCTTGTGAGACCGCGGCCATGCCTCAGTCCTTCTTCTGTGCGGGTTCAGCCTGTTCCAGTTGGCTAAGCAACTGGGAAAAGCGATCCGGCACATCGTCGGAGACCAGCGCGTCGTAATATTGTTTGAGTTTGCGTCCGATTTCGGAGTTCGGCCCAAGAGCGTCACCAGAACCGTTCCGGCGCCTGCTCTCGGCGCCAGTCAGAATATCTTTCGTCATATCCTTCATTTTGCCCTTGTATTCCCAGCGCTCAAGCCGCTCTTACCGTACTCAACACAACGCAAGCGGCGCCCTCGTCTGGTTGCCCATCCCCACCACAAACGCCACTCCCCGGCTTTTGTTCCGTCGAGGTGGAACTTTTTCAAAAAATCCGCGTTATCACGGCTTGCAGTCAGCTTGACCTGCTACGCAATCGCGTCATTCTGAGGGAGACGTCTTACCATGAGCTTATCCGCCACCATCGCACCACATCTGCCCTTCCTGCGCCGCTTCTCGCGGGCTGTTTCCGGGTCGCAAGAGAGTGGTGACGCGCTGGTCGCTGCGATGCTTGAAGCCATCATCGCCGATATCGAGATATTTCCCGAAGCATCGAGCGACCGCATCGCGCTGTACAAGGTTTTCGCCAAGCTTTTCACATCGGTCGCCATCCGCGTTCCACAGGAACAGGCGCAATCGGCGTGGGAACAGCGCACCGCCGCCAATCTGAATGCGATCGCGCCGCGGCCCCGTCAGGCCTTCCTGCTCGTGGCGGTCGAAGGCTTCAGCGAGGAGGAAGCGGCTGAGATCCTTGACGTCGGTGACCAGGAGTTTTCAGAGCTGCTTGCGCAGGCGAGCAACGAGATATCCCGTCAGGTGGCAACCGACGTTCTGATCATCGAGGATGAACCGCTGATCGCCATGGATATCGAAGAAATGGTCGAGAGCCTGGGGCACCGCGTCGTTGGAACGGCGCGCACCCATGCCGAGGCAGTGATGATGTTCGGCAAGACGCGGCCGAAGATGGTGCTGGCCGACATCCAGCTTGCCGACGGCAGTTCCGGCATCGAGGCCGTGAACGAAATCCTGTCATCGACGTCGGTGCCGGTCATCTTCATCACCGCCTTCCCCGAGCGCCTGTTGACTGGGGAACGACCGGAACCGGCCTTCCTGGTCACCAAGCCGTTCAATCCCGACATGGTCAAGGCGCTGATCAGCCAGGCACTGTTCTTTGACCGGCAGGCGAAAGCCGCCGCATAGTCGGGAATTGGGAGTGGAGGAATTGACGAACCCAAGGCGATAGCCTCGCTCCCGAATCTCTCCCTGT
>NZ_RZPL01000278.1:0-6694 GCF_004022805.1 Mesorhizobium sp. M7A.F.Ca.CA.002.04.1.1
CGTCGACATCGAGCACCAGCAACGGCCGGTTGTCGGCTGCCAGTTCTTCGATCTGGCGCGCTGTTTCTGGATCATCGCTCATATGGAATGCTCGTGATTGTCATCGCCCAGCGGCAGCGACCGCAGGGCCTTGCCGACAGCAGCCGGCGGGGTGCCGGTTTCCTCGGCAAAGCGCATCAGCGTCGGCTCGTGGGCGAGGATGAATTGCAGGACACCAGCCAGGAAACCCGGCTCACTGGCGGCTTTGCGGATCGAATGGACCTCTATGCCGGTGATAGCCAGAAAGCGCGGCAAAAGCTCCGGATCGGAGGCGACAAAGCCCAGGGCCTTCACGGCAATCGATTCCGCTTCTTCGCGCATTGACGCTGCGTTTGCCATCACTACCTTCGGTGTGTGGAATGAGTCTCTCCCGCAGTAATGGCAAGAGTTGCTTGCGGCAAGCCATTAGAGCGTGGCGCGCCCTTTGGACGCGCAGGCGACGAGGTAGAATTCGCGCTGTTTTCCAGCCGCGGATTTCCGTTTCGTCAATCATATTGCCGTAAAGTGAAGCAGGGTTTGGTGCGTTCAGATATGGGCGCATGACGGTCGCCTTCGAAGCGGAAGGGCGGCCGGGACGGGATATCGATGCCGAAGAAGGTTATGATCGTCGAGGACAATGAGCTCAACATGAAGCTCTTTCGGGACCTCATCGAGGCAAGCGGTTACGAGACCGTGCGCACCCGCAACGGTCTGGAAGCGCTCGATCTGGCACGCCAGCACCGGCCGGATCTCATCTTGATGGATATCCAGTTGCCTGAGGTGTCGGGGCTTGAAGTGACCAAATGGCTGAAGGAGGACGACGAACTGCACGTCATCCCCGTCATTGCCGTGACCGCCTTCGCCATGAAAGGCGACGAGGAACGTATCCGCCAGGGTGGCTGCGAGGCTTATATTTCGAAGCCGATCTCGGTGCCGCGTTTCATCGAAACCATCAAATCCTATCTGGGCGATGCGTGATGTGCCCCTTCAGCCGAGCCGGAGCGTTATGAAATGACTGCGCGGATCCTCGTCGTCGACGATATCCCTGCCAATGTGCGGCTGCTGGAAGTGCGGCTGCTGGCCGAATATTTCGAAGTGTTGACCGCCACCAACGGGCCGGATGCGATCGAGACCTGCGAGAACGGCAAGGTCGATGTCGTGCTGCTCGATGTGATGATGCCCGATATGGACGGCTTGGAGGTCTGTCGGCGGCTGAAGAGCGATCCGGCGACATCGCACATTCCGGTGGTGATGATCACCGCGCTGGACCAGGTTTCCGACCGCGTCCGCGGGCTTGAGGCTGGCGCCGACGACTTCCTGACCAAGCCGGTCAACGACCTGCAGCTGATGACGCGCGTCAAGAGCCTTGTTCGGCTGAAGTCGCTGACCGACGAGTTGCGGCTGCGCGCCTCGACGACGCGCAATATCGGCATCGAGGAGTTGCTCAGCCGCAATTTCGCATCCGAGGACACGACGCCGAAAGTGCTTTTGATCGACGAGCGCAAAACATCCGTCGAGCGCATCCAGAAGATGCTGCGTGATCGGGCCGACCTCGACGTCACACATGATCCGCATGCCGGTTTCTTCCAGGCCGCCGAGACATCCTATGAATGCGTGATGATCTCGACCGCGTTCGCCGATTTCGATCCGCTGAGGCTCTGTTCGCAGTTGCGCTCGCTCGATCGCACCCGCTTCGTGCCGATTATCCTGCTGGCGGAGGAGGGCGAGGAGGAACGCATCATTCGCGGCCTGGAACTCGGCATCAACGACTATCTCATGCGGCCGATCGACCAGCAGGAACTGACGGCACGGCTGCGCACGCAGGTGCGCCGTAAGCGCTACAACGACCAGCTACGGGCCAGCGTCACCCAGACAATCGAAATGGCGGTGACCGACGGTCTGACCGGGCTGCACAATCGCCGCTATCTGGACAGCCATCTGCAGACGCTGTTCGATCGCGCCGTGGCACGGCGCCGGCCGCTGTCGGTGATGATCACCGACCTCGATCGCTTCAAGGCGATCAACGACGCGCACGGTCATGATGGCGGCGACGAGGTGCTGCGGGAATTCGCACGGCGGCTGCGCAAGAATGTCAGGGGTATCGACCTTGCCTGCCGCTTTGGCGGCGAGGAGTTCGTCGTGGTGATGCCGGATACCGAGGGCGCGGTGGCCGAGAAGGTGGCCGAGCGCATTCGCGCCGAAATCGCCCAGGCGGCTTTCGCCATTGGCCAGGACGGCAAGGCGATCGAAGTCACGGTCAGCGTCGGCGTGTCGTCGGTGCTGAAGGGCGTGGACACGGTGGCGGCGCTCATGAAGCGTGCCGATCTCGCGCTCTACGAAGCCAAAAGCGGCGGCCGCAATCGGGTCGTCGCCAAGGCGGCGTAGTGACCCAGCCCCGATTATCCAGTCAACCCGACAGGGTTACCCGTTTACCTTAATCCAAGCGATTCGCGAGCCTTGGTTAAGAAACTGTTGATTTTTATAAGCTCTTGCGCGACTGTGCAGGCCAAGACGAAGCCGGCACGAGGATAGACCGCCGGCTCCGGTCCCTGGGAATACCCCATGATGCTCAGGTCCGCCGCATCTCCTGGGTCCGTGGGGTCGGCCGGCCGGCGCTGGCACATAGTGGCCTCCTCGTACCGCTGCCAAACGCCGACCGGCCCCCTTCTTTCCAATGAACATCAGAGCTCCGTGCCAAAGCACGGAAGACTCTGGGTTTTTGCGCCTGAAAATCTGGATATCGTTAGGGGAAATTGCCCCGAGCGCTTGTTCCGCGGCAACCAACAGGGGAAACAATACCGTTCCCTTCCATTTCATACATATGGCGCACAAGGGGCTTGCGGCAAGACCCGGCTCCTCCCGTAAAACCGACCCGAACCAAGGTGCGGAAAACGGGAGTGATGACAATGGTTTCAGATCATGCGGTGGTGATCGCCGGGGGTGGTCCGGCGGGATTGATGCTGGCGGGCGAACTGGCGCTAGCAGGCGTCGACGTTGCCATTGTCGAAAGGCGGCCGGATCAGAAACTTGCCGGCCTGCGCGCAGGTGGCCTCCATGCACGCACCATCGAGGTGCTCGACCAGCGCGGAATTGCTGATCGGTTCCTCTCGCAGGGCCAAGTGAGCCCGGCCGTAGGTTTTCACATGATCCGCCTGGACATCAGCGACTTCCCAACCCGGCACAATTACCTGTTGGCGCTGCGGCAGAACCACATCGAGCGCATCCTGGCCGACTGGGTCGGCGAGTTGAAGGTGCCGATCTATCGTGAACACGAGGTTGCGGGGTTTATCCAGGACGACAGCGGCGTCGACGTCGAACTGTCCACCGGTCACCGCCTGAGGGCCGCATATCTGGTCGGCTGCGACGGAGGCCGCAGCACCATTCGCAAGGCGGCCGGTATCGAGTTCACCGGATGGGATCCGACGATGAGCTGGATGATTGCCGAGGTCGAAATGTCGGAAGAACCGGCATGGGGCTTCCGCAGCAACGCCTCCGGAATTCATGCCCTGGGTAAGATCGAGGACGGCAAGAAGGTTGGCGTCGTGCTGACGGAGCCCCGCCTGGAGGCGCGCGGCGAACCGACGCTACGCGAGCTCAGCGAGGCGCTGGCCGCCATCTATGGCACCGATTTTGGGGTCCACAGCCCGACCTGGCTCTCCCGCTTCACCGACATGACGCGCCAGGCTGCCGCATATCGCGACAGACGCGTGCTGCTGGCCGGCGATGCCGCCCACGTCCATCCGCCGATGGGTGGACAGGGCCTCAACATCGGCGTGCAGGATGCGGTGAACCTTGGATGGAAGCTGGCCCAGGTCATCAAGGGGATATCGCCGGAAAGCCTTCTCGACAGCTATCACGCCGAGCGCCATCCGGTTGCCGCCCGCGTGTTGCGTAACACGATGGCGCAGGTCGCGCTTCGCCGCACGGATGACCGCAGCAAGGCCTTGGCCGACACCGTTGCCGAGTTGCTCGGCATGGATGAACCCCGCAAAAAGATCGCAGCCGAGATGTCCGGCCTGTGTGTCCACTACGACCTCGAAGAGGGGCACCCGCTGCTTGGGCGGCGAATGCCCGATCTCGATCTGACCACCGCCGGCGGACCGTTGCGGGTCTTCACCTTGCTGCACGACGCGCGGCCCGTGCTGCTCAACCTCGGTGAGCCCGGCAGACTGGACATCGCGCCCTGGGCAGAACGGGTTCGGCAGATCGACGCCGGTTACGCCGGTATCTGGGACCTGCCGGCTCTCGGGAGTGTCGTTGCGCCCGACGCGGTCTTGATCCGGCCCGATGGTTATGTGGCTTGGGCCGGGGCGGGAACCCAACGGGGCCTTGTGGGCGCGCTGACCACCTGGTTCGGGCCGCCTGCTGCCGCAGGTTAGCAGACGCGATCGCGCGACCGCCTTGAGAATATTGCGTCGCTTCCTCCGACAGTGCTCCTGACAGTTTGTTGACAGGAGTTTTCAACTGTGCAGAATTGGTTGGACCATTGGACCACTCGGAGGAAATGTGGACCAGAACAGCCTGCCACCCATTCAAATCACGGCGCGCGACGACGCCGTGTTGAAGGCGTTGGTGGGATTTGTTCGCGCCGAAGCCCTGCAGCTGGGCGACAGACTCCCAACCGAACGCATTCTCGCCGAGCGGCTGAAGGTCAGCCGCAACACCGTGCGCGAGGCTCTGACACGCTGGGAAGGGCTCGGCCTCGTCGAACGCCGGCAAGGCAGCGGCACCTATCTCAAGGCGGCTGTTTCGCCTGATATGCTGCACATGCCGCTGACACTGGCCGGCGGCAATGATTTCACCAGCCTGATGCAGACGCTGGAGATCCGCCGCGCGCTGGAGGCGGAGGCAGCAGCCCTTTGCGCCGAACGCGCCAGCCAAGCCGATATTGCCGAGATCGCACGCAAGCTCGACATCATGGAACAGGCGTTCCGCACGCGCGAGGGCATGTCGTCGGAAGAGGATTGGGAGTTCCACCAGGCGATCTACCGGGTCTCGGGCAATCCGCTGTTCGAGCAGATCATCGCCGCCATGCATGAGCTGTTTCACCGCTTCTGGGAGCATCCGCTCGGCGTGCGTGACTTCGGCCACGCCAGCTTTCCCTATCACCGGACCATCTACGAACGCATTGCTGCCCGCGATCCGCAGGGCGCTCGCGCCGAGGCGCTCAAGCTGATCGCCACCGTCGAGGACGACCTCAAGCGCGGCGCGGCCAAACTCAAACTCTCGAGCCAGACATGAACGAGCATCCATCAGGTTTCGATTACGACTATCTCACCGAAGCGGCCACGCTTTTGGCGCATGACGAACCGTTCCCCGGCGGTGCGGTGGTGCCGCCGATCTACCAGACCTCGCTGTTCACCTTCGCCAACTATGCCGAGATGGCCGATACCTTTGCCGGCAAACGAAGGCAGCCGATCTACTCGCGCGGCGACAATCCCACGGTGATGGAGTTCGAGGCGCGCGTGGCAGCGCTCGAGGGCGCAGAAGCCGCGCGCGGCTTTTCCAGTGGCATGGCGGCGATCAGCGCCACAGTGCTTGCGTTCGTCGGTGCGGGCGAGCGCATCGTGGCGGTGCGCAATTGCTATGGCGATGCCTACCGTTTGTTCGAGCGGCTGTTGCCGCGCCTCAACATCAAGGTCGACTATGTCGACGGCTCCGACCCGGATGCGGTCGCGGCGGCACTTCCCGGCGCCAAGCTGCTTTATCTGGAAAGCCCGACCTCGATGATGTTCGAGCTGCAGGACATCGCGCATCTGACACGGTTGGCCAAGGAACAGGGCATCGTCACCACGATCGACAATTCCTGGGCGACGCCGGTGTTCCAGAAGCCGATCACGCATGGCGTCGACCTGGTGCTGCATTCGGCCTCGAAATACCTTGGCGGCCACAGCGATACGGTCGCGGGCGTCGTGGCGGGTTCGGCTGCCCACATCAAGCACATCAACGAGCAGACCTATTCCTATCTCGGCGGCAAGCTGTCACCGTTCGAAGCGTGGCTTTTGCTGCGCGGCCTGCGCACGCTGCCGCTGCGCCTGCCGCACCACATGAAGAGCGGCCTGACCATCGCCGAACGGCTGAAGGCGCATGCCGCTGTCGAGCGGGTCAACCATCCCGTCTATTCGAACCACCCGGGCAAGGCGACGCTGGCCGGCTATGCCGGGCTGTTCTCCTTCGAGGTTACGGACGAGATTGACATCCCCGTCTTCGTCGACGCGCTGAAATATTTCCGCATCGGCGTCAGTTGGGGCGGGCATGAAAGCCTGGTCGTGCCGGCCAAGGCGTCGCTGGAGCAGACGCCGGGCCTGAATTCGATGGCGCGCTTCGGCGTCAGCCCCCGAACCATCCGCTTCAATGTCGGATTGGAGAGTGTCGAAGACCTGTGGGCGGATGTCGCCCAAGCCTTCGAAAAAGCCAGAAAATAACAAGCGGGTTCAAAATGGGAGTCTTGAACATGAAAAAACTGACCGTCATGCTTGCCACCGTTGCGGGACTGGCGATTTCCGCCGGAAATGCTGTGGCCGATTCGACCCTGAAAATGGTCGAAGTCATCACCAGCCCGCCACGCACCGAATTCCTGAAGAAGCAGATCGCCGAGTTCGAAACGGCCAATCCAGGCATCAAGGTCGAGCTGATCTCGCTGCCCTGGGGGCAGGCGTTCGAGAAATTCCTGACC
>NZ_RZPL01000279.1:0-6692 GCF_004022805.1 Mesorhizobium sp. M7A.F.Ca.CA.002.04.1.1
GGCCTGTCGATCGGCCTGCAGCCCGCACGGCAGGCGTCGGGCGAGATCGTCAAGGAGCGCGTCGAAGGCACTATCAGCAAGGAGGACATGGGTTTTGCCATGCGCCATGTGGTCGCCGGCAAGACCGTCAAGGCCAAGTCGCCGGCGGAGGTGCTGAAGCCGGGCGACGTCATCTTCGTGCAGAAAAACGATGGTGCCGAGGGCACCTACAGCCTGCGCCAGGTGCCCGAAGTGGAAGGCGGCCTGATCGCCATGGACCCGCACACCGGCCGCGTGCTGGCCATGGTCGGCGGCTTCTCCTATGCGCAGTCCGAATTCAACCGCGCCACGCAAGCCATGCGCCAGCCGGGCTCCTCGTTCAAGCCGATCGTCTATTCGGCAGCGCTCGACAATGGCTATACGCCGGCCTCGGTCATCATGGACGGGCCGATCACGATCCAGAGCGGCAACACGAGCTGGACGCCGAAGAACTATGACGGCACCGTCGCCGGTCCGGCGACCCTGCGCTCCGGCATCGAGAAGTCGCGCAACCTGATGACGGTGCGGCTTGCCAATGACATGGGGATGAAGCTGGTGGTCGAATATGCCGAGCGCTTCGGTGTCTACGACCATCTGGCACCCTATCTGCCAATGGCGCTGGGTTCCGGCGAAACCACCGTGATGCGCATGGTGTCGGCCTATTCGATCATGGCCAATGGCGGCAAGTCGATCAAACCGTCGCTCATCGACCGCATCCAGGACCGCTACGGCAAGACGGTGTTCAAGCAGGACGAACGTGGCTGCCAGGGTTGCAATGCGCAGGAATGGCAGAACCAGCCGGAGCCGGAGCTGGTCGACAATTCCGAGCAGGTGCTCGACCCGATGACCGCCTACCAGATCACCTCGATGATGGAAGGCGTCGTGCAGCGCGGCACCGGCGCCACCATCGGCGAACTCGGCCGTCACATCGCCGGCAAGACCGGAACGACCAACGATGAAAAGGACGCCTGGTTCATCGGTTACACGCCCAACCTCGTCGTCGGCCTCTACATGGGCTATGACACGCCGCGCGGCCTCGGCCATGGCGCCACCGGTGGCGGTCTCGCAGCCCCGATCTTCAAGGACTTCATGCGAGTGGCGCTGGACGGCACGCCCAATGTCGACTTCAAGGTGCCGGAAGGCATGAACCTGGTCGCCATCAATCGCAAGACCGGCATGCGTGCCGCATCGGGCGATCCCGGCACCATCATCGAAGCCTTCAAGCCGGGCACCGGTCCCGCCGACAGCTATTGGGTGATCGGCATGGGCGCCGACGGCTCAAATGCCACCGGTGGCGCGCTGTCGCCGCAAGCCAATCAGGCTATCCAGTCCGGCGGCGGCGGCCTCTACTGACGATTTTCAGGGGCGGATGGGCTGGCCTTGGGCCGGCCCATTTTGCTTTACAGCCGGCGGCGGCGTGCCTATGTATCGCGCCGACCGATTTCAGCAAACAGGACAGAACAGCCAGCCATGCGCGCGGAAACGCAGAATATTGTCGACGAGATCAGGCAGGCGATAACCCTGCTGAGGAGGCATCTTTGACTGGGATCAAGCCATAAAGCGGCTTGAATACCTCAATGTGCGCGCCGAGGACGCCAGCCTCTGGAACGAGCCGCTGGAAGCGCAGAAGCTGATGCGCGAACGCCAGAGCCTCGAAGAAGGCATCGCCTCGGTGAAAGGTCTGACGCAGGCGCTGGAAGACAATATCGGCCTGATCGAACTCGGCGAGGAAGAGCGCGATGAGGGCGTGATCGCCGAGGCGGAAGCCGCGATCCGCTCGATGCAAGGCGAAGCGAAGGCCCGCCAGGTCGAGACGCTGCTGTCGGGTGAAGCAGACTCCAACGACACCTATCTCGAAATCCATGCCGGTGCCGGCGGCACCGAAAGCCAGGACTGGGCCTCGATGCTGCTGCGCATGTACACGCGCTGGGCCGAGCGGCGCCGTTTCAAAGTCGAAGTGCTGGAAATGCATGACGGCGAAGAGGCCGGCATCAAGTCCGCCACGTTGATGATCAAAGGCCACAACGCCTATGGCTGGATGAAGACGGAATCGGGCGTTCATCGCCTGGTGCGTATTTCGCCCTATGACAGCAATGCGCGCCGGCATACGTCCTTCGCCAGCGTCTGGGTCTATCCGGTCATCGACGACACGATCGAGATCGACGTCTCCGAATCCGACGTCCGCATCGATACTTATCGCTCGTCCGGCTCGGGCGGCCAGCACGTCAACACCACCGATTCGGCGGTGCGCATCACGCATCTGGCCACTGGCATCGCGGTCGCCTGCCAGGCCGAACGTTCGCAGCACAAGAACAAGGCCAAGGCCTGGGAGATGCTGCGCTCGCGCCTTTACGAGGAAGAGCTGAAGAAGCGCGAGGCGGTTGCAAACGCCACCGAAGCATCGAAGAGCGATATCGGCTGGGGCCACCAGATCCGCTCCTATGTGCTGCAGCCCTATCAGTTGGTGAAGGATCTCCGCACCGGCGTCGAGAGCACCAGCCCGTCGAGCGTGCTCGATGGCGACCTCGACGATTTCATGGAAGCCTCGTTGTCGCAGCGCATCGAAGGCGGTGCCGGCGAAGCCGTGGCGGACCTGGACTAGGATATGCCCATATTCAGGTGAGGCCGGCCTGGCCTCATCTGAACATACCCCTGCGCACCACAGCAATGGAGGAGAGAGTGCCGAGCAAGCTCACCGGAAAATGCTTTTGCGGCGCGGTTCACTACGAGGTGGCCGACGAATTCCTCTATGCCGCGAATTGCCATTGTTCGGACTGCCGGCGCACCACCGGTTCGGCATTCAAGCCTTTCGCCGGTATCGAGCGTGAAAAGTTTGTCCTCACCGAAGGCGAGGACAAACTCCTGATCTTCGGCGACCAAAGCGGCCACAACGCGCATTGCTGCCAGTGCGGCTCCTTGCTTTATTCGCTCGTGCGCGACGGCGCCTATGTCCATGTCGCCATGGGAACGCTCGTCGACGACCCATCCATTCGTCCAACCGAGCACATCTTCGTCGGTTCGAAGGCGGGCTGGTTCACCATCACCGATGACCTGCCGCAGTATCAAGAGCACGTGATTGCCGGCTCCGACCAGCAATAGGCTGGAACCACAGCGGGCCAATCCCGTTTATTCGACGCCCGTTTGCCGGGAATTGACCTTGGCCTCATCTCGTCGGCGGTAGCGGATGCCTGACGTCTGTAGAACGATGTCGGGAATGCATGTTCTTGCGCCGACCAAGGAATCAGCCCAGCATCCAAGGGCTGGGAGAGAAAAAGCATTTATGGCCGGACGCGGCATATCTGCGACCCGACGATCCGGCCACTGGGAAGATACGTTCCGGGAACGGGCAAGCGAAACGCTTGATGCTCGTTTGAAAGGAACGTTTCCATGTCTGCTGCCACACTCAGATCGGCCAATGCCGTTCAACCGGCTGGCCGACTTTTGTTTTCCCTGTTCGCGATCGGCGCGATGGCAATGCTGACGGCACCTGCCTTCGCGCATGACGCCACGCCCACGGCGGCAAAGCCACAAGGCTGGAGTTATCCGTTCGCATGCTGCGCCAACTATGATTGTCGCACGACCCATACAGGCGAAGTGCTGGAGAAACCCGAGGGCTATGTCATCGCCGGAACGGGTGAGGTCGTTCCAATGACCGACAAGCGTGTCAAGGACAGCCCGGACGGCGAGTTCCATTGGTGCGCGCACCAGGGGGGCCTCGACGCCGGCAGGACAATCTGCCTGTTCGTGCCGCCGCGCTCGTATTGACGATAGGAGCGCATTCCTACGTCCGCCTGATCGCGTGTGACGGGACGGGCTTGCTGAGACGCGCCTGTCGCGGTAGCGCCGGTGATGCTTGCTGACAGACAGTTGTCAGGAGCACCTCTTTATGCTGCCTTTGCCGCACAGGGTGGCGGCGACAGGAGGAGTTCGTTGATGACCATCAAGGCAAGCTGTCATTGCAAGGCGACGACGTTCGAGGTTTCGCAAGCACCGCAGACGGTGACGCAATGCACCTGTTCTTTCTGCTCGAAACGCGGCTCGCTCTGGGCCTATTACGTGCCTTCGCAATTCAAGCTCACCAGCCCGATGGAGAACGTCTCTTTCTATCGTTGGGGGTCGAAGACCGTAAAGCACGGTTTTTGCGCCACCTGCGGCTGCGGCACCTTTACCGAAACGCCGGACTGGTCGACAGGCGAGCCGGATTTCGACAATCCCAAGATCAGCGTCAACTCGCGGCTGTTCGATGATTTCGATCTCGACAAGGTCGAAGTGGTTGTCATAGACGGCAAGAACCTCTGGTAGCTTATCCAAACCATTCCGGCACGGCGATGCGGCGCCACCACCGGGTATTGGTCACTCGGGAAAAGCCGTGAACGGCGCTTTTGCCGTTCCGCTTTTCGCCGCAATTCATGGTACAAGTCGCGGGAAGGGCTGATTTGGCGCCACCGCAAGGCGTGACTTGGAGAGGGACCATCCTATGAAAAAGACTGTGCTCGTCGTCGTGGCGACGGCTGTGCTCGTGAGCGCCTGCACCACCACCGATCCGTATACAGGCGACCAGAAGATTTCCAACACGGCGGCCGGCGCCGGCCTTGGCGCCCTGGCGGGTGCCAGCCTTGGCCTGCTTGCCGGTGGCAACGACCGCCGCAACGCACTGATCGGCGCCGGCATCGGCGCGCTGGCCGGCGGCGCCATCGGCGCCACGATGGACCAGAACGAGGCCGAACTGCGCCGGCAGCTCGAGGGCACCGGTGTCAGCGTCACCCGCAGCGGCGACCAGATCATCCTCAACATGCCGTCCGACATCACCTTCAACTCGGATCAGGATGCGGTGAAGCCCGGCTTCTACCAGGTCCTGAACTCCGTCGCGCTGGTGCTGAAGAAGTTCAAGCAGACCACGGTCGACGTGTTCGGCCACACCGATTCGACCGGTGGCGACCAGCACAATTTCGATTTGTCGCAGCGTCGTGCTTTGGCGGTGGCGAACTATCTGTCCGGTCAGGGCGTGGATCAGCGGCGCTTCGCCGTCACAGGCTTCGGCAAGACACGTCCGGTCGCATCCAATGCCACAGCCGAAGGTCGGGCCCAGAACCGCCGCGTCGAGATCCAGCTGTCGCCGCTCACCTGATCCGTCCGGCAAGCGGATGCGAAACGGCCCTCATGCGGGGCCGTTTTTGTTTGAGCTGACATCGGCGCTCTGGATGGGTACGGTATAGATTTAGTTATTGCTAAAATATAGCTTTCCGGCGGCCATGGAAAGGAATAGCATCATGGCAGTCCAGCGGGGATGAGGCGGTGTAACCGGCCGCGCAATCAGCATTTTTCCGCCTCGGTCTTGCACGGCCAGATCAGAAATCTGGGAGGAATGCATGACAAGAACAGCCAGCCTTGGGCGCTGTGGCGTCCTCGTTTTAACAGGTTTGGTAGGCGCGTGGCTGAACGTTGCTTCGGCTCGGGCCGAGGACGCCAACAAGGCCGACATCGAAGCCTTGAAAAAGTCGCTCGCCAAATATGAGGATTACACCGCTGCCGTCCGCGATCTCTATCTGTCGACGGTCGGCTGCGTCTACTACAGCGGAGAAAAGATAGCGGGCGCGATGGATTACCCGAAGGGCGCCATGGGTATTCACTTCGTCAATGTCCCGAGTGTCGGCCAGAAGCTCGACCCGATGCACCCCAACGTGCTGATCTATGAACCGACCAAGAAGGGTTTGCGGCTGGTGGGCGCGGAATGGCTGGTGCCTCTGACGCCGGACATAAAGGAGCCTCCGAAGCTGTTTGGCCAAACCTTCATGGGGCCGATGGAGGGGCACTACCCTCTCATCCCGAAGGAGTTCGTCCATTACGACCTTCATGCCTGGCTCGGGGACAATCCGAACGGCATGTTCAGTCCGACGAACCCGAACGTGAAATGCTCGAAGGCCGAGTTTCCGATGCTGGAAAAACCGACCAAGATGATGCCTGGGCCGATGTAACGGGCGAACCAGGCTGGAGCTCTACCGAGAAGGCAAGCCGGATGGCTGGCTTGCCTTCGAAGCGGTCGGGATCAGACCTTGGCGACGATCCGCATGAAGGCCGGCATGTCATCGCCGAAGCCAACGGTGGAATCGTTGTCTTCCTGGTGACGTTGGCGGGCAGGGCGGCTGTTGTCTCGCTGCGGCCGGGTATCGCCGCGTTCCGGTGCGCGCTGTTCGTTGCGATCGGACGATTTGCGCTCGGTGTTTTCCGAACGGATCGCTTCCTTGCGCGAGCGCCGTTCGCCGACGTCGGCGGCTGCCGCTGCGACCTCGGCCGCCGGCTGGTCCTCGCGGACTGTTTCCGGTGCCGTGTCTTCGCTGCGCTTGGCGTGGCGTTCGCGCGGTTTGCGCTCGCCGCCCTTTTCCCTGCTGCGGTCGTCGTCCTTGCGACCGGCGCGGCGCGGTGCGCCCTTGCCACGGCGCGGAGCATCGTCCTCGCCGCCTTCGCTGGCAACCACCGTCGACAAGTCGCCGTCATGCCATTCGATCTTGTTGCCGATCAGCCGCTCGATGGCGTCGATGTATTTGGTGTCCGACTTGGTCGCGATGGTGAAGGATTTTCCGGAGCGTCCGGCGCGGCCGGTACGGCCGATACGGTGGACATAATCCTCGGCATGGATCGGCACGTCATAGTTGAAGACATGGCTGACGTCGGGG
>NZ_RZPL01000027.1:0-17568 GCF_004022805.1 Mesorhizobium sp. M7A.F.Ca.CA.002.04.1.1
AAGCAGTGGCCGACTGGTCGACGGTGACGGCAGGCTGATTGGCGTTGGCCGAGCCATAATTGTCGCTGCCGGCAAAAGCAGTGCCCGTGGCAACGAGGATGGCGGCAGCGGTAAGAGCGATCTTGGTCATTTTAATTACTCCTGAGTTCAAGTTTGGGTCGATATCGGCAGTCGCGATTAGCGGCCGAAGAGGTTGCGGTCAGCGCCCTGCGAAGCGGGGGCCTGGACGGTCTGCGTCGACTTGGAGACCGAAGCGGTGATCGAATGGTCGACAGCGACGGCAGGCTGATTGGCGTTGGCCGAGCCATAATTGTCGCTGCCGGCAAAAGCAGTGCCCGTGGCAACGAGGATGGCGGCGGCGGTAAGAGCGATCTTGGTCATTTTAATTACTCCAGTATTTGTCATGTCCGTCTAGTGGCGTGCCCTTGGGAGGAATTTCGCGTCGCTCGGACCACCCCGAGATGGGCTCGCGCTGCCGCGGATTCCAATCACGAAGATGTTCCCCCGCGGCTCGAATCCAGGCCTTGAAATTTGACACAGGGTCTCGGCGGTCATAATTTAACTGTTTGAAATCAGACAGTTAATCGATAACGCCCATCACCAGGCGCGACCGCTCGCCAGGCCGGCGTTCACCATCTGCTACACAGTGCGTCAACAGAAATCGAACTGAACGGTTCGGTTTGAAGCGATTGCGCACCATCTGAACTTCTGGATCTCCTACATTTGCCTTGCGGTTGGATCGAGATTATCGCTTGTGCACGATCATCAATCGGGCGCGACTTGGCGGCGCCAGTTGAAGAAGTGGCGGAAATCCGGGTGACCTGCACCCCAGGACAGCGATAGAAATGCGGTTGCTGCTTGTAGAAGACAATCGCGAGCTGGCGGATTGGCTGGGCAAGACCCTGCGTCAGGCGAACTATGTCGTCGACATCGTCCATGATGGCGAGGATGTCGAACACGCGCTCGCCGCCGGTGACCACGCGCTTGTCATCCTCGACCTTGCGCTGCCGCGCATGAGCGGGCTGGAGGTGCTGCGAATGTTGCGGACGCGCGGCAACCGGGTGCCGGTGATCGTGCTGACCGCAAACGCCAGTCTCGACGGCCGGGTCAAGGGCCTCAATGAGGGCGCCGACGACTATCTGGCCAAGCCCTTCCAGATCGAAGAGCTCGAAGCACGAATCCGCGCGCAATTGCGCCGTGCCAATGACCGCACCGCGCCGGTCGTTGCCTGCGGTGATCTCGTCTTCGACACCAACACGCGGCTGTTTTCGCTTGCCGGCGAGGCGCTGGCGCTGACACCGCGCGAGCATGCCGTGCTTGAGCAATTGATGGTCAAGGCCGGACGCACGGTGAGCAAGGCGGCATTGTCGGCCGCGATCTACGATTTCGAGACCGACGCCGATCCCAGCGCCATCGAGATCTACGTGCACCGCGTGCGCAAGAAGCTCGACGGGTCGCGGGTCCAGATCGCCACACTGCGTGGCCTCGGCTACCTGTTGCGCCAAGACGATTTGGCGCCGTGACGATCCTGGCGCCATGAGGATCAACAGCCTCCGCCTGCAATTGCTGGCATGGGTGGTGCTGCCGCTTGCCGGGCTCGCGACCATCAACCTGTGGACCAGCCAGCGCAACGCACTGGCGACCGCGGACCTGGTCACCGACCGGATGCTCGTCGGATCGGCGCGGGCGATTGCCGAGCAGGTCGCCATGGTCGACGGCGTGCTCGATGCCACGGTGCCCCCGGCGGCGATCGAGATGTTCGACACCGGCGACCGCGACAGCGTCTACTATCGCGTCGAGACAGCCGGCGGGCGGCTGCTGACCGGATATCCCGACCTGCCCGAAGCGCCGCAGCATGCCAGTGTCGAGGCCGCCTACCGCGATCACCAGCTGCGGCTCCTGACCCTTGGCCATGCGGTGATCGGCGCCGGCAACGACTCGCCAATATCAGTCACCGTGGGCGTCACCCTTGCCGGCCATGACGCCATGGTCAAACAGCTTTGGTTCAGCGCCTTTGCCCAGCAACTGGCGCTGGTGGCGATTGCCGGCGTGTTCGTGCTGCTCGGCTTGCGTCGCGGCCTGGCGCCGTTGATCCGGCTGCGCGATGCGGTACGCTCGCCAAACCGCAGCGACCTTGACCCCGTCGAAGTGCCCGGTGCGCAAAGCGAGATCCGCCCGCTGATCGACGCCCTCAACGCCTACATGGAGCGCGTGCGGGCGCAGATGGCGGCGCAACGCCGCTTCATCGCCAATGCGGCGCACCAGCTGCGCACGCCCCTGGCGCTGCTGTCGACACAGGCAAGCTATGCGCTTCGCGAAAGTGCCGCCGATGCCCGCCAGGAGGCGCTGGTGGCGCTGCAGGCGAGTTCCGGCAAACTGGCGCGGCTGGCCGAACAGCTCTTGACCCTGTCACGCGCCGAGCCAGGCAGCCGGCGGCCGCGCGCCGACCGCATTGACCTGGCGGAAGCCGCCCGGCACGTGCTGGAAACCCTGGCGCCAACGGCCATCGATCGCAAAATAGATCTCGGCCTCGAGGAGGCTGGCCCCGTTCCGGTCATCGGCGACGGCACCATGCTGCGCGAGATGATCGTCAACCTCGTCGACAACGCACTGCGCTACTCCCGGGCTGAGGGCAGTGTCACGGTGAAGCTGGCGGCCATCGACGGCGAAGCCGTGCTGACGGTCGCCGACGACGGGCCTGGCATTCCGGCGGACGAGCGAGACCATGTCTTCGAGCGCTTCTACCGTATTGCCGGTTCGACCGAGGAAGGCAGCGGGCTGGGACTCGCCATTGTACGCGAGGTCGTCGAAAATGCCGGCGGCCGCGTCACCCTTGGGGATGGCGCGGCCGGCGGTCTGTTGGTTGAGGTCAGGCTGCCGCTGGCCTGACCGGTCAGGCTGCCCCTGGTCTGACCGATCACGTTCCCTGCTCGTTGAACGGCGCCGGCCGCCACTTCACGACATAGTTCTCGAAGCGGGTGATGATGAACTCCACCACCAGCGCCATGACAGCCAGGATGATCATCGCGGCGAACACGCCATTGGCGTTGAAGGCGCCCTGCGCGGTCGAGATCAGCAGGCCCATGCCTTGCTTGGCGCCGAGGAACTCGCCGACCACCGCGCCGACCAGCGCGAAGCCGAAGCTGACATGCAGGCTGGCGAGGATCCAGCTCATCGCCGAAGGAATGATGACGGTGCGGGTGATCTGGAACGGCGAGGCGCCAAGGATCTGGGCATTGGCGATCATTGCCCTGTCGGCCTCGCGCACACCCTGGAAGGCGTTGGCGAAAACAACGAAGAACACCATCACCACGGCAAGCGCCACCTTGGACGCCATGCCGAGGCCGAGCGCGATGATGAACACCGAGCCGAGCACGACGCGCGGCACCGAATTGGCGATCTTGATGTAGATCGAAAAGACATCCGCCAACAGCCGATTGCGGCCGAGGATGATGCCGGCGGCGATGCCGCCAAGGGCACCGATGACAAAGCCGAGGAAGGTTTCCTCCAGCGTCACGTAGATCTGCAGCCAGAGTGGGCCTTGCGAGGTGCCTTCGGTGATCCACGACCAGATCTGCTGCCAGATGCCAGAAGGGCTGGCGAAGAAGAACGGGTCGATGATGTTGTAGTCGGCGCCGAGTTCCCACAGGCCAAGGAAGACGACCAGGATCGCCAGGCGCAAGGAGATGACAAGCGCGTGGCGGCGGCGCAGCCTTGCCCTCGCCCGGGCTTCGGCAACGGCGATGGAAGCATCGCGGACGGCGGCCTGGTTGGCGGTCGGAGAGATTGCGGTCATGCTGTTTCTCCTTTCAATGTCCGGTCTGCAAGGTCCGGCTCTGGCCGAGCTGCACTTCCTCGCGCAGATCGTTCCAGATCACCTTGGCGATCTCGACGAAGTTCGGGTCGTAGCGGATGTCGGCCATGACGCGGGGGCGCGGCAGGTCGATGCGGTAGACGCTCTTGACCGTGCCCGGCCCAGCGGTGAGCACATAGACCTTGTCGGCCAGCGCCACCGCCTCCTCTAGGTCGTGGGTGACGAAGACAACCGAGGATTTCTGCTCCGACCACAGATCCAGCAATTCGTCCTGCATGGCGGTGCGCGTCTGCATGTCGAGCGCGCTGAACGGCTCGTCCATCAAAAGGATCTTGGGCTGGTTGATGAAGGTCTGCGCCAGCGCGACGCGCTTGCGCATGCCGCCCGAAAGCTGGTGCGGATAGTGCTTCTCGAAGCGGCCGAGGCCGACGCGGGCGATCCAGTCGCGGGCGCGGTCGTAGGCCTGCGCCTTTGGCGTGCCGCGATAAAGTGGACCGGCGGCGACATTGTCGATGACACTGCGCCAGGGAAACAGCGCATCCGCCTGGAAGACAAAGCCGATGTCCCGGCTGATATCGGTGACCGGCGTGCCCATGACGCGGACATTGCCGGTCGTCGGCCGCAACAGGCCGGTGACCAGGTTGAGCGTCGTCGACTTGCCGCAGCCGGTCGGCCCGACGACGCAGGCGAACTCGCCGCGCGCCACGGTCATCGTGAAATCGCGGATCGCCGTCATCATGTGCCCGTCGGGCGTGACGAAACGCAAGGTCACATCATCGATGGCGATCGCGGCGTCGGCTTGTGGCGCGGCCTGAGACAGCTTCTCGGCCGCCATGGGTTGCACTTGCATGGCGCACTCCTGTCGCAATGGGGCAAGGGAGCCCGCGGCAGTGCCACGGATCTCCAGGTGTTCGGGAGGCCGCGCCGCTGCCTTCTTGATTCAAGCAGCCGGCGCAAGTCCTTGTTATTCAACGAGTGGTAGGCTGGCGCCGCTATTTGGCAGCGTCGACGAATTCGGTCGTGTAGGTCTTCGACAGGTCGATCTGCTTGCCTTGCAGGCTCTTCGAGAATGTCGAGAGAACCTTGAGCACGGTCGGCGGACCATCGGCCGGCATGCGGCCATCCGGCGTGAACATCGCCTTGCCGCCGGCCAGCCCCTGCACGTAAAGGTCCCGGTTGCCGGCATAATAATCCTTCGGCATCTTGTCGGCGATCTCTTCGGCCGAATGCGTGGCGATGAATTTCATCGTCTTGACGAAGGCATTGGCGAGCTTCTGTGCCTCATCCTTGTGGCCTTCCAGCCAGGAGGACTGGACATAGAAGGACGCCGCCGGATAGTCGCCGCCCAGCGCTTCCTTGGTCTTTTCGGGCGTGCGCATGTCGACCAGGATGCTTGCCTCGCCGGTCTTGAGCAGTTTGGCGATGGTCGGCTCGGTGGTCATGCCGGCCTGGATCTGGTCCTGCTTGACGGCGGCGATGAAGGTGTTGCCGGCGCCGACCGGCAGCAGCGTGTAGTCGCCGGGCTTCAGGCCGCTGCGCACGGCAAGATACTGGGTCAGGAAATCGGTCGAGGAGCCGAGACCGGTGACGCCGAGCGTGGCGCCCTTGAAATCGGCGGGCGACTTGATCTCCGGGTGCTTGGCGGAGACCAGCTCGACCTCACCGGGCGCTTGGCTGAACTGGACGATCGACTGGATGTATTTGCCCTTCGACTGCAGGTCGACGGTGTGATCGTAGAAGCCGACAACGCCTTGGACGGCACCTGCCAGCAGTTCATTTTCGGCCTCGACCCCGGCGCGCGAGTTGAGCAGTTCGACATCGAGCCCCTGGTCCTTGAAGTAGCCGAGCTGCTGGGTGAGCACGGCAGGCAGATAGATCTGCTTTTCCATGCCGCCGACGATGATGGTGATTTTGTCGGCAGCCGAAGCCACCGTGGCGCTTGTGGCTGCAATAGCAAGGCTTAGCGCCGCTGTGCGCAGGGCGCACTTCGAGATGAAACCGGTCACGAAACTTCCTCCACTTGGGCGGCGCGCCATCCCGGCTGCGCCGCATTCCTCCTTACCGGCCGCTCCCGCACCGGTCACACGGCGAACGCCGTAATGACTTCATGGCACGCCCAAGCTTTCAGCTGGCTTTCAGTCGTTTTAACGGCCGTTGAAATGGAATCCGTTGTGGCTGCCGGTCACGGAGCGCCGAAACCGAGAACGTCGCGCATGTCGTATTCGCCGGGCGGGCGTCCCTCGAGCCAGAGCGCGGCGGCAATGGCGCCGCGGGCGAACATGACGCGGTCGCCGGCCGCATGCGACAAGGTCACAAGCTCGCCTTCGGCACAGAAGCTCACGCTGTGTTCGCCGATGATGCTGCCGCCACGCAGCACCGCAAAGCCGATCTCACCGGGAGGCCGCGCGCCAATGGCGCCATCGCGAACAGGCCGCGCCACCGCGTCGAGCTCGACCTTGCGGCCGCCGGCCACGGCCTGGCCAAGCATCAAAGCGGTACCTGACGGCGCGTCGATCTTGTGTCGGTGATGCGCCTCGAAGACCTCGGCGTCCCAGTCTTCGGGATCGAGCGCTGTCGCCGCCTGTTCGACCAATCCGACCAGCATGTTCAGCCCCAGCGAAAAGCTGCCGGAGCGCACGATGGCGATGGTCTTCGCGGCCTCGGCGATGTCGGCGAATTCAGTCGCATCGAAACCGGTCGATCCGATGACCAGGGCCGGCCCGCCGCGGGCGGCGCAAAACCTTGCCAGGTCAGCCGAGGCCGCCGGCGTCGTGAAGTCGATGACCACATCGGCCGTGGCAAGCGCCTCCTCGCGGCTGACCAGCCCATCGCCGGCAGCGCCGGGCCGATGGAACCGCGCAGCGAGCGCCAGCCGTGGATCGACCCGCACGGCGTCCGTCATCTGGCGGCCCATGCGGCCGAGCGCGCCGGCGATGGCGATCCTGATCGGCGGCTGCGGCATGGCCTCGGCTATTTCCACATGCCGCGCATACGGGCGCCAATGTCGACGCGCACCTCCGGCCGGGCCGCCCTGCCCTGCGCGGCCAGCGCGCTTGGCCACGACATCTGTTCGAACGCGGCGAGGATCGAGGCCGGGATGAAACGGGTGCGCGAGGCATAGAGATGGCGGTCGCCGCGCGCCGCCTGGCCATGTGGAAAGAAACGCTGCGGCATGACCAGGTTGAGATTGTCCTTGGCCCGTGTCATCGCGACATAGAGCAGCCGGCGCTCCTCCTCGATGTCCTCCTTGGTGCCGACGCCGAGATCGGCCGGGATGCAGCCATCGACGGTGTTGAGCACGAAGACATTTTTCCACTCCTGGCCCTTGGCCGAGTGGATGGTCGACAGGATCAGATAATCCTCGTCGCGATGCGGCGGCCCAGCCTGGTCGCTGGTGGCGTCCGGCGGATCGAGCGTCAGTTCGGTCAGGAAGCGCTCGCGCGAGGCATAGCCCGAGCCGATCTGCTCAAGTTGCAACAGGTCGGCCCGGCGCGTCGTCGCGTCCTCGTGGATGCGTTCCAGATGCGGCTCGTACCACAGCCTGATCTGTTCGAGGTCGGCCGGCCATCTGGCGCCGGCGCGCAGGCCGGAATAGAGCGCGACGAAGCCAGGCCAGTCGTCCGCCGCGCGTTGCGGCGGACGCCAGCCGGCCAGCCCCATGGCCTCGTCCAGCGCCGTCGTCATGGTCTCGACGATCTGCGCGGCGGCCGAAGGGCCGATGCCAGGCAAGAGTTGCAATACGCGAAAACCGGCGACCCGGTCGCGCGGGTTTTCGGCAAAGCGCAGCACCGCCAGCACATCCTTGACGTGGGCGGCATCGAGAAACTTCAGGCCGCCGAATTTGACGAAGGGAATGTTGCGCCGCGTCAGTTCGATCTCCAGCGGCCCGCTGTGATGCGAGGCGCGAAACAGCACCGCCTGGGATTTCAGCGCTGTGCCCGCCTCGCGCTCGGCCAGGATGGTGTCGCAGACGAAATTGGCCTGCTCGACTTCGTCGCGCACGGTCACCAGTTTTGGCCTGTCGCTGGATTTGCGCTCCGACCACAGGTTTTTGGTGAAGCGCTCCGAGGCTTCGCCGATCACCGCGTTGGCGGCAGCAAGGATGGTCTCGGTCGAGCGGTAATTGCGCTCCAGCATCACCACGTCGGCGGCTTGCGCGAACTGATTGGGGAAGTCGAGGATGTTGCGAACCTCGGCGGCGCGGAACGAATAGATCGATTGCGCATCGTCGCCCACCACCGTCAGCCCGGCGCCGTCGGGTTTCAGCGCCATGAGGATCGAAGCCTGCAGGCGATTTGTGTCCTGGTATTCGTCGACCAGCACATGGTCGAAACGCCCGCCCAGATGCGCCGCTATCTCGGGCTCCGCCGCCATCTGCGCCCAGTAGAGCAGCAAATCGTCGTAATCGAGCACGTTTTGCGCCTGCTTGGCCTCGACATAACCGGCGAACAATTCTTTCAGCTGCTCCGCCCAGCCGGCGCACCAGGGAAAGGCGGAACCCAACACCTCGTTGAGCGGCGCCTGCGCGTTCACCGCGCGCGAATAGATGGCAAGGCAAGTGCCCTTGGTGGGGAAACGCGCTTCCGTCTTCGAGAAGCCGAGTTCGTGGCGGACCAGATTCATCAGGTCGGCGGAATCCTCGCGATCATGGATGGTGAAGGCCGGGTCGAGACCGATCTCCAGCGCATAGTCGCGCAACAGCCGCGCGCCGATGCCGTGAAAGGTGCCGGCCCAGGTCAGCGCATCGGTGATGACGGCTGCATCGCGGCCGAGCACCTCGCCGGCAATACGCTCGACGCGCCTGGCCATTTCGGATGCCGCGCGGCGCGAAAACGTCATCAGCAGGATGCGGCGCGGGTCGGCGCCCTTGACGATCAGATGAGCGACGCGATGCGCCAGCGTGTTGGTCTTGCCAGATCCGGCGCCGGCAATGACCAGCAACGGGCCGGCAATCTGACCGGCGCCGTGCTCGACGGCCTGGCGCTGGGCATCGTTCAGCCGCGCGAGATAGGCAGGCTGGACGGTCGGTTCCCGAAAGGTCGAATCAGCGGTGGCGAGGTTCATCGCCCATCAAGCATCGTTTCTGCTTTGTTCGCAACATCGATGCGGGCACACCTAACCCATGCAGGACTGGGGCCGGTCTGAAGAGAAGGGATCGCGGCTAGCGTTGCGGATCGACACCCATGTCGGCCGACTGCCGTCGCAAGGTCTCGCGATCAGGTTGCGACGGCGGCAACAGCAGCGGGTCGACCGTATCGGGCACGTTTTCGACCATCTTCCTGGCGATGCGATAAGTGACATAGGCGAAGGCGCCGGCGACGAGCAGACGGAACATGGTGCAACACTCCTTTGGAGCAGAACCAACCGTAGAAACAGCCTTTGGTTCCCTTGCCAATCGTCCACGCGCGCAGTCGAAGATGGAGGGCGGTTTCGCCGGCGCTCCCGATGCATTCTCGAGGCAACCGGAGGCGGAACTTGGCCTTTGCGAGGTTCGCGTGCTGCCGCAACCCGCTGTGGCGTCCCGGACGAACTTTTGGAGAAGAAGGCCGGCGCCGCTTGGGAGGAGTGAAGCGCCGGCCAAGCGGATAATTAAGTCCGCCGCACAGGTAAGGCTAGCTGAGTCTTTCCCCTGCGTCATCGGGGGATTGTCTTTGTTAAAAACGTACCGACGCACACGGCCCTATCGGTCACCAGCCGTCAAGAGCTTGTCTTGACCATCATCCCGGCAATCTCAATAAACCCGGGAGTTGGCGATCAAAACGCGATCATCTTCCCGCGTCGCCACCCAGCCTTTGCCTGACCACGGCTACATGGAAATTCGTGCCGAACAGCAGCCCGTCATCGTTGAAGTCGTAGCTGGAATTGTGCAGCGGCGCGGAAGCTTCGCCATTGCCGAGGAAGACGAAGCAGCCCGGCACGTGGTCGAGGAAGCGGGCGAAATCCTCCGAAGCGGTCATCGGCTCGCGGGCGACGGCGATGTTGCCGGGTTCGAAGACGCCTCTGGCGGCGGCGAATGCGGCATCGACCAGTTCGGCATCGTTGCGCAGCGGCACGAACTCCCTGCTGTACTTGACCTCGGCGGTGACATTATAGGCGGCAGCGATGCCCTCGGCGAGAATGCGCATCTGCCGCTCGATCTCGGCGCTGACCTCGGGACGGAAGCTGCGCGCATCGCCGAGGATGCGGGCAAGACCGGGCAGAGCGTTGCGGGTGCCGTCGGTGATCAGCTCGGTCACCGAAACCACGGATATGTCGGCCGGACTCAGTCGGCGCGAGACGATGGTCTGCAGATTGGTGACCAGCGCGCAGGCCGCGACCAGCGTCTCGTTGCCCGCATGCGGCCGCGCGGCATGGCCGCCGAGCCCCTTGAGCACGATCTCGAAGTTGTCCTCGGCCGACATTATGGGTCCGGCACGGGTCTCGAAATGCCCGATCGGCAGGCCGGGCATGTTGTGCAGGCCAAAGATCTCGTCGAAGGGAAAGCGCTGCATCAGCCCATCTTCGAGCATGGCGAGTGCGCCCCTGCCCCATTCCTCGGCCGGCTGGAAGACGAAGCGCACGGTGCCGTCGAAACCGCCCTCACCGGCCAGCAGCTTTGCCGCGCCGAGCAGCATGGTGGTGTGGCCGTCATGGCCGCAGGCATGCATGATGCCGGGATTGCCGGACCGGTAAGATGCGTCCGATTGTTCTGATATGCGCAGCGCATCCATGTCGGCCCTCAGCGCAATCGCCCGGTTGCCGCTGCCGCGCTTCAGCGTGCCGACGACACCGGTGCCGCCGACGCCTTCGGTGACATCGTCCAACCCAAATTCGCGCAGTTTGGCGGCGACGAAGGCGGCGGTGCGCTTCTCCTCGAAGCCGAATTCCGGGTGTGCATGCAGATCGCGCCGCCAGAAAATCATCTCCTGCTTCAGCGCGTCGCGATCGAGTTCAGACATTCTTCTGCCCCTTCTGCTTCTGCCCCTTCTGACCTACTTTGCCAGTTGCGCGGCCACATCAAGCAGGATGTTGGCGCCGGCAACAAGCTCGGCGTCATCGGTGTGTTCGCGAGGACTGTGACTGATGCCGCCAACGCTCGGCACGAAGATCATCGCCGCAGGCGCGATACACGCCAGCATCTGCGCGTCGTGGCCGGCGCCTGATGTCATGCGCCTGACCCCGAGGCCACGGCGTTTCGCGGCGGCCTCGATTTGTTCGACGATGCGCAGGTCGAAGATCACCGGTTCGAAGCGGGCCAGTTGCTCGACCGAAACCGTCACGTTCTCAGCGGCGGCAAGCTGCTCGAGATAGGCGGCAAGCGCCGCTTCCGCCGCCTGCAGGCGCTGTTCGTCGGGATCGCGCAGATCGACGGTGAAGACCGCGCGCGAAGGGATGACATTGATGGCATTCGGCTCGAAGCGGATCGTGCCGACGGTGGCGACGGTCGGCGCGTTCGAGGCTTTGGTCCGGTCGAGCAGGAAGGTGATGACCCGGGCGGCGGCGTGGCCGGCATCGTTGCGCATCGACATCGGCGTGGTGCCGGCATGGTTGGCGACGCCGTCGATTGTGATGCGCTGCCAGGAGATGCCTTGCAGATTCTCCACCGCGCCGACCGGCAAGCCTTCGCGCTCCAGCACCGGCCCTTGCTCAATATGCAGTTCGAGATAGGCGTGCGGCGTGAGGAAGCCGGGTTCCCGGTCGCCGGCATAGCCGATGCGGGCAAGCTCCTGCCCGAGCACGCTGCCGTCGGTGCCGACGGCCGCCAGCACCGTTTCGGCATCGATGCCGCCGGCGTGGACCAGCGAGCCCATCATGTCGGGTGTGTAGCGTACGCCCTCCTCATTGGTGAAAGCGGCGACCGCGACCGGGCGCGACGGCGAAAAGCCTGTCGCCTTGAGCGTCTCGATCACTTCCAGCCCGGCAAGCACCCCGTAGCAGCCGTCATAAATGCCGGCATCGATGACGGTGTCGATGTGCGAGCCGATGAGCAGCGGCGCTTGCCCGGTGTTTTCCGGGCTTTGCCAGATGCCGAAAATGTTGCCGACCCGGTCGATGGCGACATCGAGCCCGGCCTGCCGAAGCCAGCCGACGAAGAGGTCGCGGCCCTGCCTGTCGGTGTCTGAGGCGGCCAGCCGGGTCAGCCTGCCCTCGACATCCCGGCCAACAGCGCCGAGTTCGCGGATGCGGCCGAGCAGGCGCTGCGCATCGATGGCGATCATGCCGTTGCCTCGGCTGTCATCTTGCCTTCCAGCACATCGGCCGGGTTCATGCCAACCAGTTCGGCGTAGCGATGCGGGTCGGTGGCGCCTTCGGTGTTGATCACCAGCACCCGCGATTTGCCGTCAAGTCCAAGATCGGCCCGGTTGTCGGCCACCGCCCGGATCAGCCCGGCAAGGCCGACACCACCGCTTTCGCCGGCGACGATCACCGGGTCACCGCCGGCCGGCCAGGCCAGCCGCCGCATCACCGCGATGGCCTCGTCCTCATCCACCGTCATGAAGGCGTCGGCGGCGCGCGCCAGCACCCGCCAGGCGACCGGCGAGGCTTCGTAACATTCAAGCATGGCCATCACCGTCGGCTGGCCGTGCGCGACCTTGACCGGGCGCCCGACCTGGGCGGCTGCGAAGACACAAGCGGCACGCGCCGGCTCGACCACGATGAAGGTCGGCCTAGCGTCACCGAGCACGGTGGCCAGATGACCGGCCAGCGCGGCGGCAATGCCGCCGACACCGGCCTGCACGAAGACGTGGGTCGGCGTCCGAGGGAGTTGGCGCAAGGCTTCGCGTACGATCGCGGTATAGCCCTGCATGACCAGGCCGGGAATGCGCTCATAGCCCGGCCACGAGGTGTCGGAGACCACGGTCCAGTCCTTGTCGGCCGAAACCTGGGCAGCTTGCCTGACCGAATCGTCATAATTGCCGTGGACGCGGATCATCTCGGCGCCATAGCGGGCGATCGCCGCGATGCGCTCCTCGCTGACCCCGGCGTGGACGAAGATCGCCGCCCGCGCGCCGACGAGTTGCGCGCCTTGCGCGACGGAGCGGCCATAGTTGCCGTCGGTCGCACAGGCAAATGTCATCGCCGCGGCGACCGCCCGCACATCAGGCCGATCGAGATCGGCCACATCGAGGAGCCGGCCAAGGCGACTGCCGGCCTCCTCCAGCACCAGGCGGAAGACGGCATAGGCGCCGCCAAGCGCCTTGAAGCTGCCGAGGCCGAGGCGAAAGCCCTCATCCTTGATATGGATGGCGCCCAGTCCGAATTCGCTGGCGAGCGCCGGCAGTGCATGCAGCGGCGTCATCCGGTGATTGTCGCGGTGGCTGAGAAAACGCTCGACCGTGTCGGCTCCGGCCACGCCAAGGGTTTCGGCATCGATCGGATCGAGCGGCCGGCGGTGCGATGCGTTGCGGTTGAGCAGGAACATTGGCCGGTCCCGTTGGTCAGCGAGAACATATTGCAGGAGCAACGCAAAGAGCGCTGTAATATGGTCTCTTAAATGCAAGTTTGTTTCGTCCAGGATATTCCATTGCCTGCATTGCCGTCCTCGCTCGATAGTTTCGATCTCGCCATCCTTGCCATCCTGCAGCGCGACAACACGACGCCGCAGCGGTTGATCGGCGAGGCGGTGAACCTGTCGGCGCCGGCGGTGCAGCGCCGCATCAAGCGCATGGAGCAGACCGGCGTCATTGCCGGCAATGTCGCTGTCGTCGAGCCGGCAGCGGTCGGTCAACCCATCACCATCTTCGTCGAGGTGGAACTCGAGAGCGAACGCGCCGAACTGATCGACGCGGCCAAGCGGCAGTTCTCGGCGACCCCCGAGGTCCAGCAATGCTATTACGTCACCGGCGAGGCCGACTTCATCCTGGTCATCACAGTGGCCGACATGGGCGCCTATGAGGCGCTGACGCGAAAACTGTTCTTCGACAGCAACAATGTCCGCAAATTCCGCACGTTCGTTGCCATGGACCGGGTCAAGGTAGGGTTGACGGTGCCTTTGCCTGTCTAAATATTTGTCGCGCGGCAGGCCTTTACTTTCCCACCATGTTTTTGACATTCTCGGGCTGTGAATTCTGCCGCGGAGGCCGGCTTGGACGACACCACCCCAGTTGCGATCATCGGTGCCGGGCCGGCGGGCCTGGCCATTGCCGCGTGCCTGCGGCAGAGCGGGCAGGATTTCGTCCTGCTGGAAAAGGAGCAGCAGGCCGCACCCGCCTGGCGACGCCACTATGAGCGCGTCCATTTGCACACGGCCAAGCGCTTTTCCTCGCTGCCCTTCGCGCCCTTTCCCAGGGACTATCCGCGTTATGTGCCGCGCGATCTCTTCATCGACTATCTAGATGCCTATGCGCAACGTTTCGATCTGCGGCCGCGATTTGGAGAAACAGTGCGGGCGATCACCCGGCGGGGCAGAAGCTGGCTCGTGGATACGACGACCGGTCCCTTGCATGCTTCAAACGTTGTGATTGCATCTGGCAACAACGCAGAGCCGCTGATGCCCAGATTTGCCGGCGCCGATGCCTTCAAGGGCCAAAAGCTGCATAGCGCCGACTATCGCAACGCAGTGCCTTTCGCCGGCCGGCCGGTGCTGATCGTCGGCATGGGCAATACCGGCGCCGAGATCGCGCTCGATCTGGTGGAAGGCGGTGCGCGGCCGACGATTTCGGTGCGCGGCGGCGTTCATATCGTACCGCGCGAACTGCTTGGCGTGCCCATCCAGATGATCGGCATGGCGGCGCGCCTGATGCCGCAGCGCATCAACGATGCCTTGTTTCCCATCATCCTCGATCTGGCGTTGGGCAGGCTGGGGAAATACGGGCTCAGGCGGCCGCAGCAAGGAATGCTGCAGCAGATCGCGCTCTCGTCGCGCATTCCGACGATCGATATCGGCACGGTGCGCAAGATCCGCGAAGGTGCGATCAAGATCGTACCCGACATTGCCGAGATCACCGAACAGGGCGCCCGTTTTACCGACGGCAGGCATGGCGAGTTCGACGCGATCATCTTCGCCACCGGCTTCCGGCCCGGCTACGCCAAATTGCTGGAGCCCGGCGTTCAGCCAGAGCGCAGCGGCGTCAATGCGAGGGCTTCAGAGCTTGGCCTCTATCTCATCGGCTTTCACAATCCGGTCACCGGATTGCTGCGCGAAATCTCGATCGAGGCCGAGCAGATCGCCGACGACATCAGTCTTAGGCGAAACCGAAAGAAGGTGGCCGAAGCCCTGCCGGTATAATTTGACGCGAGAGCAACTGAGTTCTCTCACCTTGCCGCGCGCAGCCAGACCTTGTTGTCGTGGAAGGCAGCACCCCCATAGGGTGCAGGCGCGTCGGCGCCGGTCAAAACGTTGATGCCCTCGCCGCGCTCATGGGCGCTGTTTGGCCAGATGCCTTCGGCGATCACCACGCCACGCTTGATGCCGTCGAACAATTTTGCATGCAGCACGACTTCGCCGCGCTGGTTGCCGACCTCGACACGGTCGCCATCGGCCAGCCCAAGTGCCGCGGCATCGTCGGGATGTAGAAGCAGTTCCGGGCGGCCCTCCCTGGCTTTCGACACCGGTGTTTCCGAGAATGTCGAATTGAGGAAGTTGCGCGCCGGCGACGTCGTCAGCCGGAACGGGTGGGCTTCGTCGGCGACCTCGATCAGGTCGACATGGTCGGGGAATTCCGGCAGCCGCGCCACCGGGCCGAACAGGCCCATGCTTTTGGGCGGCCGGTTGGGCGCCGCCTGCCCGGTCCAGTCGGCGCGGAAGCGGAATTTTCCATCCGCGTGGCCAAATCCGTTGATGAAGTGTGCTGCCTCGAAATCCGGCTGCAGGTCGACCCATTTGTCTTGCTTCAAGCTTTCGAAACTGCCCAGCCCGCGCTTGCCCAGGATGATGTCGATATGCTGCTGCTCGGTCAGGCCGAAACCCGGACGGTCGGCGACACCGAGGCGATCAGCCAATTGCTCGATGACGAAATGGTTGGTGCGCGGTCCCTCCGGCGGCTCGATCAGCTTGGGGCCAAGCGTGATGTGCTGGTTGCCGCCGCCCTTGTAGACATCGTCGTGCTCGAGGAACATCGTGGCCGGCAATACGATGTCGGCAAGCTTGGCCGTGTCGGTCATGAACTGCTCGTGCACGCAAGTGAACAGGTCGTCGCGCAGGAAGCCTTGCGTCACCAGCCGCTGCTCCGGCGCGACATTCACCGGATTGGTGTTCTGGATCAGCATCGCCGTCACCGGCGGGCCACCATAGAGCGCATCGCTGGCACCGGTCAGCACCGGGCCGATGCGCGAATGGTCGAGATAGCGGATCGAGGGATCGCGCATCCTGGTGCCTTCGAGCACATCCTGGTTGAGCTTGAAGATGCCGGAATTGGAATGGAAGGCGCCGCCGCCCTCATATTGCCAGCTGCCGGTGACAGCCGCGATGCACGAGGCGGCATGCATGTTGACGGCGCCATTGCGCTGGCGTGCAAAACCATAGCCGAGGCGGAAATAGGTCTTCTTGGTCGTGCCGACGAGGCGGGCGAAGGCCTCGATCTCGGCAACCGTCAGGCCCGTGATCCCGGCCGCCCACGCCGGAGTGCGCGTCTCGAGATGCGCTTCCAGCCCTCTCGGGTCGTCGGTGTATTTCGAGAGATAGGCGCGGTCGGCCATGCCCTCCTTGAACAGCACATGCATGACCGCGCAGGCCAGCGCGCCATCGGTGCCTGGCTTCAGCACAAGGCCAAGATCGGCCTGCTTCATCGTCGCGTTTTCGTAGACGTCGATGACGACGATCTTGGCGCCGCGCTCCTTGCGCGCCTTGATGGCGTGGGTCATGACGTTGACTTGGGTCACCACCGCATTGGTGCCCCAGATCACCACGCAATCGGATTTCGCCATCTCGCGCGGGTCCGGCCCGCGCAAGGCGCCGGCCCCCATCATCCAGCCCGTCCAGGCGAGATTGGTGCAGATCGACCCGAAGAAGCCGGAATACTTTTTCGCGTGGCGCAGCCGGTCGATGCCGTCGCGCTGCACCAGCCCCATCGTGCCGGCATAGTAGTAGGGCCAGATCGTCTCCGAGCCGTACCTCTCCTCGGCCGCAATGAACTTTTCGGCGACGAGGTCGAGCGCGGCCTCCCAGCTCGCTTCCTTCCAGGTGCCGTCGCCCTTAGCGCCGGCGCGGATCAGCGGCTTCAGCAAACGGTCGGGATGGTGGACGCGGTCGGCATAACGCGCAACCTTGGCGCAGACGACGCCGGCGGTGTAGCTATTGGACTTGGCGCCATGGACGCGGCCGATCCGATTGCCGTCGAGCAGTTCGACCTCGAGCGCGCAGGTCGAAGGACAATCATGCGGACAGGCCGAATGGCCGATGCGAAGCTTGGCGTGCTGGTTCATGCGGCAAGACTAGCGGGTTTCAAAGGGCGCGTGTAGGGCCAGATGATTAGCCAATCTCCCCACTTGTGGGGAGATTGCGTAATCACTCCGCCGTGCCTTCTTCATACTCTGCCGACATGGACAGCCACTTTTCCTCGTGGCCGGCCAGCGTCTGGGCCAGTTGCGAGCGCTCCTTGGCCAGCCGGGTCGCTGTCGAGGGATCCTTTTCGTACACCGCCGGATTGGACAGTTCGTCCTCGATGCCGTCGATGCGCTTGCGGATGCGGTCCATCAGCGCTTCGGTGGCGCGGATTTCCTTGGCCAGCGGCTCGAAGGCGGCGCGGCGTGCCGCCGCATCGCGACGGCGGTCGGCCTTTGACGCCTTTTCCGCCTCGCGCTTGCCGCGGCGGTCGCCGGACACGCCGGTGACC
>NZ_RZPL01000280.1:0-6623 GCF_004022805.1 Mesorhizobium sp. M7A.F.Ca.CA.002.04.1.1
GATCTTCTCTTGGGTGGATTCTCTTGCCGTCAAAGCACCCGCGACAGGAACTCGCGGGTTCGGGGCGATACCGGATTGGCAATCATCTCGCGCGGAGCGCCGCGTTCGATGATCACACCGCCATCCATGAAAACCAGCTGATCGCCGATCTCGCGGGCGAAGCCTACCTCGTGGGTGACCACGACCATCGTCATGCCGCTTTCGGCCAGATCGCGCATGACCTGCAGCACCTCGCCAACGAGTTCGGGGTCGAGCGCCGATGTCGGCTCATCGAAGAGCAGGACTTTCGGCTTCATCGCCATCGCGCGCGCGATGGCGACACGCTGCTGCTGGCCGCCGGACAGTTCCCTCGGATACCGGTCGACCTTGTCCAGGAGACCGACGCGCCGAAGCAGAATCTCCGCTTCGGCCTTTGCCTCGTCCGGGGGGATGCGCCGAACCTGCGTCGGCGCCTCAATCAAATTCTCCATCACGGTCATGTGGGAGAACAGGTTGAACGACTGAAACAGCATGCCGGTCTCGGCGCGCCGCCGGCAAAGCAGGTCGTCCTTGACCTCGTAGAGCTTGTCGTCCCTAAGGTCGTAGCCGACGAACTGACTGTCGACGAGCAGGATGCCGGCGCTGAGCTTCTCGAGATGGTTGATGCAGCGCAGGAATGTGCTCTTGCCGGAACCCGAAGGGCCGATGATGCAGGCGACCGATCCGACGGGTACGTCGAGATCGACACCCTTGAGAACCTCGAGCGGACCATAGGATTTGCGCACGCCGCGCGCGAAAACCATGGAGTCGGCTGGGACGCCGAAGCGGGCGCGATTTTCGTCCTTCACGTCGCTCATCGGGAAATGCCACGCAGGCTGATGATGTTGCGCAGGAAGCGCATCGTCACGGCATCGCGGCGCGTATCGCTGCGACCGAAATGTCGCTCGAGGAAATGCTGTCCCACCGACATGATGCTGACTACCGCGAGATACCAGAAGGCGACCACGATCAGAAGCGGGATCGTCTCGAAGGTGCGCGCATAGATGCTCTGCGCCGAATAGAACAGGTCGTCGACGGCGATGAATGTCACCAGCGACGTCATCTTCAGGAGGTTAATGGCCTCATTGCCGGTTGGCGGCAGTACGAAGCGCATCGCCTGCGGCAGCGTGATGCGCTTCAGGATCATGCGGTACGGCATGCCAAGCGCGCTCGCCGCCTCAGCCTGGCCCGACGGCACCGACTTGATGCCGGCCCGGATGATCTCGGCCATGTAGCCCGCCTCGCACAGGGAAAGGGCGACGACGGCAGAGAAGAACGGAGTCATGAAATCATTGGTGCGCACGGAAAACAGCGTGCCGACAAAGGGGATGGTCAACGAGACTTCGCGCACCAGCAGCGACAGGTTGAACCAGAAGATCAGCTGTATCAGGGCCGGTACGCCACGGAAAAACCAGACGTACAGACCCGCGAAGGCACGCAGCACCGGGCTTGGCGACACGCGCATGATGGCGATGACCGTGCCGACAACGATCGCCAATATCATGATCACCGCGGTGAGCATCAAGGTGTTGCCAAGGCCGCGCATGACAGAGGGATGCAGGAGGTAACTCACCACCGTAGGCCAGGCAAAGGCAGGGTTGCTGGCGAAGGCCCGGATGATCAGGAATGCCACCAGCAGGGCCAGCGCCGTGCCGACCCAGATGCCGTAGCGGCGCTGCGGCATGACGGTCAGGCGCGAAACCGCCTCGGCGACGCCCGGCTCGATGCGTATCTCGTTTGGGTGGGCCGCGCCCATCGCTGCTTCTCCTGGTCTTGATCCGGAAGCGGCGCCCGGCACGAGACCGGACGCCGACAACCGCTATCGCATCAGCCCCAAATGATTTCGGAAAGCATGATCAAAGTTTTAGAACAAAGTGCGTCCGACTGGACAAAACTTTGTCAGTCGGCGCGCAACGCCTCCATGCTGCCGACGAAATAGGGCTCCTTGATCGCGTAGGCGCCCATGCCGTATTTGTCGAGAATAGCCTTGTAGGTGCCGTTCTTGAACAGCTCGGAGAGTGCGCCCACCATCATATCGGCGGTCTCCTTGTCGTCCTTGGCGATCGCCATGCCGAGCGGCGCGACTTCATAGAGGGTCGGCAGCACCACGAGCTGGCCCTTGCTGGTGACCTCGAAATAGCTCGAGGCGGTCGCATCGTCCATGCGGGCGTCGACGCGGTCGGACAGCACCGCCTGGACGATATCCGTCGACGAGTTGAAGACCGATTTTTCGATGGCTGCCTGGCCCTTGCCGGTGCAATCCGTGCTCAGCTTGTCGACCAGGAAATCCGATGCGCTGCCTGCCGAAACGCCGATCCGCTTGCCGCAGAGCGGGGTGTCGCCGCTGAAACTCGCCTTCTTGTCCGGCGACGTCGAAACAGCCAGGCCGGCCTTCAGGAACATGACGAAATCGACCTGCTTGAGCCGCTCCGGCGTGGCGGAGAAAGTCTCCCAAGCGACCTTGAAACGGCCGGCCGCCAGGCCCGGTATCATCGAGGGGAAAGGTGTGCGCGCCACGTCCAGCTTGGCGCCGACCAGCTTGGCCACCTCACCGGCCAGTTCTATGATAATCCCGGTCTGTTTGCCGTCGGCGTCGAGATACTCGAAAGGCGCATAGTCCAGCGTGTTGGCGACGGTCAGCATGCCGGTCTGCTGAACCTCGGCCGATTTCGTCACCTTGGCGGCGCCTGAAGGTCCGCTCCAGACTATGGCAAGTGCGGCCAGCGCCAAACCTGCCATCTGTAAATGTGCTCTCATTTTCGTTCCCCTTTTTTGATTACAACGTTTCCTGCAGTCTGCTCTCCAATCAGGGCCTCGCGTCCTCATCGCCGCAGCCAAGCATTGATCCGTCTATGTACCGGCTGCTTCCGCAGCCTTTTTCTTGCGGTAATGGTAGTTCTTGTCGATGCGCTCCATCAGATAGTCGCCGTAGAGCACCGGCTCATATTTCGGCTGGCTACCGGCCGGCACGCAGACCGGCAGCGCCTCGATCGTTTCATCCATGGACGGGTCGAAGAAGAAGGGCTGGGAATAGCGCTCGCGCCCCGACCGGTTGATGACGCGATGCGGCGTCGAGACGAACTGGTCGTTCGACCAGCGCGCCAGGATGTCGCCGACATTCATCACGAAGGAGTCCGGGACCGGAGGCGCGGGAACCCATTCGCCCGCCTTGTTCTTGACTTCCAGGCCGCCGACATTGTCCTGCGCCAGCAGTGTAATGAAGCCGTAATCGGTGTGAGGGGCCGAACCGAATAGCCCCTCCTCATGCGGCTGCGTCGGGTAGTGCAGCAACCGCAGGAAGGTTGTCGGCTGATCGAAATAACGGTCGAGACTGTCGGTCGGAAGTCCAAGCGAAAGAGCGATGGCGCCGACCATTTTGCGGGCCAGTGTGCTCATCTCATCGACATAGCGTTCAATCGTTGGCCTGAAGCCAGCAAGCGTTGCCTCGTCCGGCCACTGGTTGGGACCCTGCAGCGGCTTGTCGGCCAATGTCCTGGGGTCGTCGGCCTCGACCTCGTGCATGAAGAAGATCGATTCGCTCTGGTTCGGCTTGCTTACTGTCGCCACCGACGACGTCACGATCGTCGAGCCGGCAAAGGGCAGGTAGCCGCGGAAATTCCTGTCGATCTTCAGCGCCAGTTTCTGCTCCTCGGGCAGAGCGAAGAAGCGCTTGCTGGCTTCGCGAACCGCTTCGACGTCGGCACGCGGGATCGGATGCCCGACGACATAGAGGAAGCCGATCGTCTCGAGATGGCGGCGCAGTGTCGCCGCCGTCGCGGCGATCGCTTCCTGGTCATCGCCATAGAGCGCCGACACATCGATGATCGGAATTTCGGAAAAGTCGCCGCGTGCGTCCATTCGAACACCTTCTCTTGAACATAAGATACAGTACTGTATTTCTACACATCCAAATCGCCTCAGCAATAGGCTTTCGAGCGCAACGGGAAAAACGCGGCACAATGGCACCACGCAAGATAATCATCGACACCGACCCAGGTCAGGATGACGCGTTCGCGATCCTTTTCGCGCTAGGCTCGCCAGCCGAACTCGAGGTAGTCGGCATCACGACAGTCGGCGGCAACGTGCCGCTTGCCCTAACGTCGAAGAATGCGCTCAAGGTCGTGGAACTTGCCGGACGACCCGATGTGCCGGTCTATGCCGGCTGCCCGGCGCCGATGGTGCGCAAGCTGATCACGGCCGAGTATGTTCACGGCGAAACGGGCCTCGACGGCGCCGATCTGCCCGAACCCGTCACACCGCTGCAGAGCGAGCACGCAGTCAATTACCTGGTGCGCACGATCATGGATGCGCCGGAAGGCGCGTTGACCGTCTGCACGCTCGGGCCGATGACCAACCTGGCCATGGCCATGACCATGGAACCGAAAATCGTCCCTCGGCTGCGCGAAGTCGTGCTGATGGGCGGGGGCTTTTTTCAAGGCGGCAATGCCACGCCTGCCGCGGAGTTCAACATCTTTGTCGATCCGCATGCCGCGCACAAAGTGTTCGACAGCGGCGTCCCGGTGACGATGGCCGGCATCGACTGCACCTACACTGCCCTGATGACGCCTGAATGGCTCGACGCCCTGCGCGCCACCGGCAGTCGCGCGGCGATCGAGGCCGCCAACATGGCCGACTTCTATCGCCAATACGGCACCCACAAATTCGCGACGGCGGCGCGTCCCATCCACGATGCGTGCGTCACCGGTTACCTTCTGGCCCCGGGGATCTACGAGCAGCGCCAGTGCGCCGTGACGGTCGATATCGTCTCGCCCGAAACCATAGGCATGACCGTCGTCGACTGGTGGCACGTCACCGGCCGCCGCAAGAACTGCAATGTCCTGCGCCGGATCGATCCGGCGCCGTTCTTCACGCTGATGCTGGAGCGGATCAGTGCACTGCCCTGAAAATGCGTATCCGGCGATAGACGGTGACACGGAGAATTGCGAAGCAGTCACGGGGCGGTTCGATAGGCGAATCGGCCATGCGCGTTGCGCGCGGCGACGAAGGTCTCGAATTTCATGAACGGGAAAGGCGTGCTGGCGAAAACGAAACGACCGCCTCGACCGGCGGTGCGATCAAAAGCGGCGCGGCAGACGCTCAGCCGTGAGGCCTGGATTGCGGCGGCGCGCAAGGTGCTGGAAAAGCGCGGCATCGGCGAGGTCAAGATCGACCGCCTGGCGCAGCAGTTGAAGGTCACGCGGGGCAGCTTCTATTTCCATTTTGCCAGCCTGGCGGACCTTCGCGGCGGCCTCTTGCAGGAATGGCGAAACAGCAATTGCGCGCCGTTCTGGGCGATGCGCGAGATCCACGACATAGACGGCCTGCAGTTCTTCACCGACATCGTGCATGTCTGGGTGGATGAAGCCCCTTTCAGCCCGCTGCTTGACTTGGCTGTTCGCGATTGGTCACGGACATCGAAAAAGCTCGCTCAGGAAGTCAAGGACATCGACGATCTGCGCATCGCGCTGCTCATCCGGGCGTTCCGCGCCATGGGCTATTCGGAAGACGAGAGCATCGTGCGGGCGCGCATCACCTATTTCCACCAGATCGGCCAGTACGCACTGTCCTTCAAGGAAGACCCGGCCGTGCGCCGCCGCTACCAGCCACTGTTCGGAGAAGTGCTGCTCGGACCGCTCGTTCAAGAACCCGGCACGGCGCCGAAGTCGACGGAGATGCGGGCCGATCGTCGTTAGGACCTCTGGCTGGAAACAGTCGTGCCATCTGGAACGGTCGGGCCGCGTTGTGGCGAGGAGCAGCACCTGTCGCAAAATCGCCATAGGCGGCAGTAAACTTCGAAGCCATTGTCCTTCAATCTCCGGAACCGTGCTAGAGAGCGCTACCGATTGAATAGCGCCTGCTGGTTCGAGGTCCCATTGACAAAACGGCTATCGGATTTCGACGTTGGCTTGCTGCTGACACTCGATGCGCTGTTGAAGCACCAGAACGTCACCCATGCGGCGTCGAGATTGAACATTACCCAATCGGCCTTGTCGGCCCGCCTGACGCGGCTGCGTCAATTGCTGAACGACCCTGGCACTTGAGCCCGAACTCGTCCGGCTGCTCGGTTGAGCGATTTCGTGAATACTGCTCATCTGTTCGACCCCGCCACAAGCAAACGTGTCTATCGCATTGCCGCAACGGACAATCCGGCAGCGATCCTGGCTCCGGACCTCATTCCGCGGTTCAAATCCCAAGCTCCCAACGCAAAGGTCGCCTTTACGGTGCCCGACAAGCCGAGGATCGTCGAGCACCTGGAGCAGGGCGACATCGATCTCTTCATCGGAGCCGCGGAAGACGTTCGAGTGGCCTGATCAGGCAGAAACTGTTCGAAGAGGAATTCGTCACCGCCCAGGGGCACGGCCATCCGCGCGGCAAGGGACCGATCACCCTGGACGAATTCTGTGCCCTCGACCATCTGCTCATTTCGACGATGCAGCGCCATGGCGGCGTGGACGCCCCACCGATGTTGGATGCCAATCGGGGTTTACAGCCGACGTCGGCCATTGCCCAGCCGCAGCGCGAGCCAGCCCTCAAGCGCCAACCTGAGCCAGAGTTCATGGCACAAATATAAGAAATATGTATGTAAGAAATACCACGATATGGAC
>NZ_RZPL01000281.1:0-6623 GCF_004022805.1 Mesorhizobium sp. M7A.F.Ca.CA.002.04.1.1
TTCCAGACGCTCGGCCCTGGCCGTCTTGGCTGGCGGAGTGGTTTCGACGGGGGTCGCCTACGCCACCGTTTCCTCCTTCTCGGACGAGGATCTGGTGCGCGTCACGCTGGAAAAATATCTTGGCAAGTTGAACATCCGCATCGAGCATCTGCAGCAGTTCGTGCTGGCGTTCCGCGACAGGAATCCATGGAATTTCCCAAGCGAAAAACTGAGTGATGCCGTCACCCTGGTGGAGGAGCTCAAACTGGGCGCCGCGCGTCGCTTGCTGCCCCGGCGGAAGCGGGAAGATCTGCTGCATTTCGACCGCTGGGTCGTCGCCGAATTCCATATGCTGACGGACTACGCCTGGCGCAGTTCGCCCAACGACCCGATCCGGTTTACCGGCTGGCAATCCTGTACCAATCCCTTCGCCAATCTGGAGCCGCCGAAACTTGCCTGACGTCGAAAGCGAGGCGGCGGCCTTTGCCTGTTGTCTCCGAGCAAGGAATACGAGATGCGACAAGGAGCCCGATCATGAAAGTTCTCTTTGCAGGCGGCAACGGCTACCCGCCCGAGTTCAGTGGCGGCGTTCAGTCGAGCACGCATCATCTGGCCGAACAGTTGATCGAGCACGGTCATGAAGCGGCTGTGCTCGCCGCCCTGTTCGGTGACGGTGTCTTCGGCTTCAAGGCACGCGCCAAGATGAAGCTGTTGCGGCAGCCGGCGGTTGTCGACAGCTATCCCGGCTATCCGGTGGTGCGGGCCTGGTTTCCCTGGGAAGCGGCGGGTTATGCCGTCGACAGGCTGAAGCCCGATGTCGCCGTGGTCCAGTGTCACAAATCGGTTCCGATCGGCAAGGCGCTGCAGGCGGAGGGCGTGCCTCTGGTCGTTTATCTCCGCAATGTCGAGTTCCATGAACTGGGCGGCGATCTGCGCGAATTGCATTCGGCGCTTTACATTGCCAATTCGGATTTCACCGCGCGAACCTACAAAAAAGAATTCGGCATCGAGGCAGCGGTGATCCCGCCAACCATCAACCCGGCGCATTACTCGACGCCGACGACGGGCCAGTTCGTCACGCTGATCAACCCTTATGAGGAAAAGGGGTTTGAGCTCGCGGTGCGGATTGCCGGCGCCTGCCGCGAAATTCCATTCCTGTTCGTCGAAAGCTGGAAGCTCGACGACGATCACCGGGCGCGGATCGAACAGACGATCGCTCCCTTGGGCAATGTCGTCCTGGAGAGCCGCACCAGCGACATGAAGACGGTCTATGGCCGCACGAAGATCCTGCTTGCTCCCAGCAAGTGGGAAGAGGCGTGGGGCCGCGTCGCTTCGGAGGCCCATTGCAGCGGAATCCCCGTTATCGGTTCGCGGCGCGGCGGTCTGCCCGAGGCTGTCGGCTCCGGTGGCGTGGTGCTGGATTACGATGCTCCGCTGGCCGATTGGGTCGCGGCCGTCAGGCGGCTGTGGAACGACAACCAGGAATATGACCGGCTTTCCAGTCTCGCTCGCAGCTTCGCCGGGCGCCCGGAACTCGATCCCGATCGCCAGTTCATCACCTTCTTCTCGATACTGGACAGGGCCATGCAGCAGCGCGCGCGACAGGCGGCCTGACGACGCCGCCTGAGCAGGTCAGGCCGGACGCTTGACCCGGCTTTTCAGCGTCTCGTAGCCGCGGGCGCCAAGCAGTGCGCGGGCAATGGTCTTGGCGGCGCTCTTGCGGCCCTCTTGCGACTTGATCTGCCGCAGCCTTGCCGGCAGGTTGCGGGCCGCCTGGCCAAGTGCCGGCAGCGACAGCGCGTCGGGGAAGCTGACCATATGCGTTTCGACGCGCAGCACCGGCTTGCCTGACAGTTCGGTGATCTTCAGCGCCTGTTCGTGCTCGCTCTCGATGAACAGGATGGCATCGGACTTGCGGTAGAAATCGGCCTTGAAACTGCCATGCGCGCCGAGTCGTTGCCGTTCCGCCTTGCTCGGCAGATCGAGCATGATCAGCTGGTCGTATTTGATCTCATGCTTGGCGAGCCATGCCTCGGTGAGCGCGCGGTATTTCTCCAGCCGGCTGGTGACCAGCCAGCCGATCCTGTGGGTCGCGACATGGAGCGGCCGCGCTTCGCTGAGGAATTTCTCATAGGCCGGGCCGTCGTCGTTTTCCGCCTCTGTCGGGTCGAGGCACAGCACGCCGTCAATGTCGACGCAGCATTGCGCCAGGAATTTGTGATGCATGAAGTTCCACTGGAACATGCGCGGATGCGGCACGACCTCGAAGACGAGGTCGGTTTCCTGGTGCAGGGGCTCAAGGCCGAACACGGCGGCAAAGGTGAAGTCCGCCTCGATGCCCGCAGCCTGGATGCGGGCGCGTGCGTCGCGCATGGCGTTGCCGCCGGCGACGCTGTCGTCGATCACCAGCACCTTGCGCATCTCGGAAACCTTGCGGTCGAGAGCGGCCCGGCGCTTGGTGACGCCTGATGTGTAGATTCGCCCAGCCAGGAAGCTGTCGAGATCGGTCATCGGAATGTTCGCCGCAAGGCTGACCAGCGTCGCTGCCAAAACGCCGCTTCTCGGCACACCGACGACCAGGTCGATGTCGCGCGGCAGCCGGTGCAGGCCCCTGACGATGGCGTCGTTCATATCGGAGATCGATCGGTAGTGCATGGTTCAGACCTGGTCCTGGAGGAGATGTCCGTAGCAGTCGAAGACGCCCAAATTATTGCGCTTCGCGCGGCGCTGCCGCAGGCAGCCTTGCCGGCAGCATCTTGAGCGCCTCGCGCAAGGCTTCGCGGCCGGAGGCGAATGCCAGTGCGATGATGATTGTGATGAGGTAGGCGAACACGGCGCTGCTGGCCAGGGCGACGACATGCTGCTGCGGCAGCAGTGGCTTGACGAACCAGATCGCGGCCAGCGCCAGATGGGCGCCAAGCACGAACGGCGTTGCCGCGCGCAGCACATGATGCGCCTGCAGCGGTCCGCTCTTGCCGACATAGAGCCATAGGAACGGCGTCCGCAGATATTCGCTGATCGCATAGGCGATCGCCACGCCCAGCGCGCCATAGGGCAGGCCGAGCATGAAAGCCAGCACCGACGTCACGGCCGTTATGATGCCCCAGCGCATGAAATCGCCGGAGCGGCCCTGGCTGACGAAAAGCCACCCCGCCGGATTGTTGAGCGGCTGCAGCAGCCCGGCAAAGCCGAGCGCCAGGAAAATCGAGGCGCTTGCGCGCCATTGCTCGCCGAGCACGAAGGGGATCAGCACATCCGACATCGCGGTGGCGAAGGCGACACCGGGAAGCGCCACCAGCAGGATCAGCGGCATGACGCGCAGATAGGCGCTGCGGTAGCGATCCGGCTCGTCCTTCAGCCTGGAAAGTGCTGGAACCATCACCTTCGACAAGGGGTTGGTGATCTGGCTCAGCGGAAACAGAAGCAGCTTGTAGGCGCGGTCATAGAGGCCGAGCTGCGCCTCGCCCCAATATTTGCCGATCAGCACGTTGTCGAGGTTGCGGGCAAAGAAATTGGCGAAGTTGAAGCCGGTGATGCCGGCGCCGAAATTGATCAGCTCGCCGATGCCGGCGACCTTGCGCGGCAGGCCCGGACGCCAGCGCGAACTCGCCCAGTAGCAGAGCGTCGGCAGCACGGCACCGGTCAGCGTGCCGGCAAACAGGGCCCAATAGGAGCGATCGATGAAGGTCCAGGCGATCGACACGGCAAGCCCGGCGATGGCGCTGGCGACGTCGATGACGGCCAGCCGGCCGAACTGCATACGGCGCGTCAAGAGCGCCAGATGCTGGGCGCCAAGCCCATAGGCCATGATCTGCAGCCCGAACGCAGCCACCAGACCTGTCACGCGCGGCTCGCCGTAGAAGGCAGCAACCAGGGGCGCGGCACCCGCAAGCACGCAAGCCAGGATCGCGCTGACGGCGACATTGATCCAGAAGAGGTAGTTCACCTCCTCATGCCGGATGCCTGATTTCTGGATCGTTGCCTGGGTCAGGCCGAAATCCTGGAACAGTGCGATAAAGGCAAGCACCGGCGCGCACATCGCCACGACACCGAAATCCTGTGGCGACAACAACCGCGACAGCACGATAACCGACAGAATCTGTGTCGCGACCCGCACCGATTGCGCCATGGCCGTGACAACCGCGCCGCGCCCAACCGATTTGCGCAAGGAGCCTTCTGGCGGATCGAATGCATTGGCTTCCAAATTCAGGATTCCTGATTTTTTACGTGGATTTTCGAGCCCGAAAATCCACGACCGCCGCCGACCACAAACTACGGCAATAATTTTGCAGTGCAACAGAAAACGTGGACCGCCGCACCAAAAATGTTGCGATGCAGCAAGACCTGTACTAGCATTCCCTCGGGTGGGCCAACAGCGGTCGAGTTTTTATGCTGCATGTCTTGTACCTAGTGCACGACGTTTCCGACCCGGCGGTGCGCCGGCGGATCACGATGCTCAGGGCAGGTGGGGCCCAGGTCACCTTGGCCGGATTCCGTCGCACCGCGAATCCGATTGCGGATATCGAGGGACTGCGCCCGATCGACCTCGGCGGGACGCGTGACGGGCGATTCGGCCAACGCCTCGCGGCCGTAGCCAAAGCAGCCGTTTCGATAGGCTCGAAGCTGGGCGGAATGCCAAAGCCGGATGTCATCGTCGCGCGCAACCTGGAAATGCTGGCGCTTGCCCGCCGCGCCAGGTCAGCCTTCGGTGCATCGGTTCCGATCGTATACGAGTGCCTCGACATTCATCGGCTTGTGCTGCGCAACGATGTCCTGGGCAAGGCGCTGCGTGCCACCGAACGATTTCTGGCCAGGGATGTGAAGCTGCTGGTGACCAGTTCGCCTGCCTTCATCGCCAATTATTTCAAGCCGTTCGGCCAGGTCGCGGCACCCATCGAGCTGGTCGAAAACAAATATTTCGAGGCCGCGACGATTGTGCCCGGCGCTGCCGAGGCCGATGAGAGCCCGGTCGGCCCGCCATGGCGGATCGGCTGGTTCGGCGCGCTGCGCTGCCGCCGCTCGCTCGAGCTGCTGGCTGATTTCTCCCGCCGCACGGAGGGCCGCTTCGAGATCGTGCTGCGCGGCCGTCCGGCTTTGTCGGAATTCCCTGACTTTCACGGCTTTGTCGAGGCCGAGCCATGGCTGTCGTTTCTCGGGCCCTACCGCAATCCGGAAGACATGGCGGCGATCTACAACGATGTCCATTTTTCCTGGGCGATCGATTTCTTCGAAGCGGGGCAGAACTCCGAATGGCTTCTGCCCAACCGGCTCTATGAGGGTTGCCGTTTCGGCGCGGTGCCGATCTCGATGGGCAATACCGAGACCGGGCGGTTCCTCAAGCAGCAGGATATCGGCGTGCTGTTGCCGCAGGCGTCGCCCGAAGCGCTCGAAGCCGCGCTAGGCAAGATGGAGGAGCATCGCTTCGCCAGGCTGAAGGGGCGTGTTCTGGCGCGCAACCCGAGGACCTGGAGCTACGATCGCAGCGATTGCCGTGCGCTTGTCGAGCGGCTGCGCAGCCTGACCGCCGTGCCCGGTTCGTTTGCCGCCGAGGCATTGGCATAGGATGGCAGGGGATGGACAGAGGCAAGATGGACAGAGGTTGATGACGCAGACGGAAAAACCCTCATCCAGCCTGATCGTTATCCCATGCCTGAACGAAGCCGCCCATATCGGTGCGCTGCTCGATCAATTGCGGCCCGCGGCCGCCAGGCTTGGCGCCCGGATCATCGTCGTCGACGGCGGCAGCACCGACGGCACGCTTTCCATCGTAGACGAAGTCATTGCCAGGGACCCGCGGGTTATCCTGCTCCACAACAAGCGGCGCATCCAGAGCGCGGCGATCAATCTCGCCGTCGGTACCTTCGGCGATGGTGCCGACTATCTCATCCGCATCGATGCGCATGGCGGTTATCCCGACGATTATTGCGACCGGCTGGTCGAGGAAGCGCTGGCTACATCAGCGGATTCGGTTGTCGTTTCGATGCTGACCAGCGGCAGCGGTGCCGTGCAGAAAGCAGCGGCCGCGGCGCAGAACTCCAAGCTCGGCACCGGCGGCTCGAAGCATAGGCATCTTTCGCAGGGACAGTGGATCGATCACGGCCATCATGCACTGATGCGGATATCGGCGTTCGGCGCCGTCGGCGGCTATGACGAAACGTTCAGCCACAACGAGGACGCCGAGCTCGATTATCGCCTGCGCAAGGCCGGCTACAAGATCTGGATGAGCGGCAAGACGCAGATGGTCTACTACCCGCGCGGCTCGCTCTCAGGCCTCTATTTCCAGTATCTCGGCTACGGTCGCGGGCGTGCCAAGAATGTGCTGAAGCATCGCGTCATCCCGAAGGTGAGGCAGATGGTGCCGCTGCTGGTGTTCCCGGTGGTGCTGCTGGCGGCCTTCTCTTTCGTGCACTGGCTGGCGGCGGTGCCGCTGCTGCTGTGGGCGTCGGTGTGCCTGGGCTACGGGCTGGTGACGGCTATCCGCCAGCGCAAGGCCGACGTTGCGCTGGCCGGTGTCTCGGCCATGGTCATGCATCTTGGCTGGTCGGTCGGCTTCTGGCTGCAGCTTCTCGGCCTCGGCTCGCGACGAGGAGTGGCCTGATGGCGGTGTCGGCAAAGAACCGCAGCATCGACATCGGCGTCTGCAC